>DOFA01000070.1 GCA_003532195.1 Clostridiales bacterium | reverse complement strand
AACATCCTCAACGCCGGCTTTGATCAGATTTTTAATCTCATAAGTCCGATTACGATGGAAAGCGGCGATATCATCGACACGCTGGTCTACCGCCTGGCATTTGTCGATGCGCAATTCAGTCTGGCTACCGCCTCAGGCCTGTTTAAATCGGCTATATCCTGCATACTGATTATCCTCTCCTACCAGTTAGCCTACCGTTTTACCGGATATAAAGTACTTTAAAGAACGAGGCGGAAATCATGCTGTTTTATAAAGAAAATTTCAGCAGAAGATTATTCATAATCTGCAACTATATATTTCTGGCGCTTGCCGCAGCCGTGTGCATTTTCCCGATTCTGCATGTCGCGGCCATATCGCTCAGTTCCTCCGCCGCGGTAACCGCCGGCGCTGTCGTGGCCTGGCCGGTCGGACTGCAGCTGAACACTTATAAATTTGTCATCAACAACCCCGATTTTTATACAGCTTTCGGCATTTCGGTTGAAAGGGCCTTACTGGGCATTATCATCAGCACCCTGCTGACGATTCTCTCTGCCTATCCTCTGTCGCTGAGAAAAAATAAATTCCGGGCTCGCAAGTTCTATGTCTGGTTTTACCTCGTGGCGATGCTTTTTAATGGCGGTTTGATTCCGACTTATCTCATGGTGCACTACACGGGTTTGATCGACAGCATCTGGGCACTCGTCATCCCAGGCGCAATACCGATTTTCAACGTGATCCTGCTCCATAACTTCTTTAAGGAGCTGCCAGATGAAATATCGGAATCGGCAGTCGTCGAAGGCGCCGGCCATTGGACTGTACTGACCCGGATCCTGGTCCCGCTCTCCAAACCGGTCATGGCGACCCTGATTCTGTTTGTTGCGGTTGGGCATTGGAACTCCTGGTTTGACGGTCTGATCTACATGAATCATTCTAACAAATATCCGCTCCAGTCCTACCTGAGAACAATCGTGGTTGAAATCAATCTGAATGTCATGCAAAACATATCCGAGATTGAGAATATCTCGCAGAAAAACGCGACCTGCGCGCAAATTATCACAGCCATGCTGCCGATCATCATCGTTTACCCATTTCTGCAGAAATACTTCACAAAAGGAATCATTCTTGGCAGCGTCAAGGGGTAAATACATACAGGCATTCAGGGTCAGATTTTCAGTGCGTTTTCAGGAGGCCGCGCAAGGATGGCAGGCAAGATTAAAAAGCCGGAAATTGCCGGTGATTATGTCCACATTTACCGCCCGGTCGGCGATATTTACCCCGGTCCGGAATCCCGGTGCTTCATGACGGGAAAGACATACGATATCTGGGTGCCCAACGATTTCACGGTCATCAGAGGGCCGGATGACCGGTGGCATTTGATTGGCATCACGCATCCCGCCCCGCCGGATTATGTCCCGCCGGACGATTTCTGCGCGCAGACCATACACGACGCGGAATGGCTGCTGTTTCACGCGGCCTCGGAGCCGGGCAATTTGCGGGATGCGCTGCAGCCAGATTCCTGGAAAGATAAAGGCAAGCTGCTGCACCCGGCCCTGCGGCCCGGGGAGCCGCGCGAAATCTACGCGCCACATATTATCTGCGCGAACGGCCTGTATTATATGATCTATGGACCAGATCCAATGCGCATCGCTGTTTCCGGTGATCTTTACTGCTGGAGACCGGCGGGCGAGCTTTTTCGCGGTCATTCCAGCTCCCGGGATCCCAATGTGATTCTTTATCAAGACAGGTTCTGGATGACCTACGTTTCGGAAAACAAGTTGCTCGGAAGGTCGTCGGAGGATCTGTACCACTGGAGCGAACCGGTCGAAGTTTTTCACATGGATCGGCCGGGCGTGCCCGAATCTCCCTGCATCATCCAGCGTGAAGATAGGTTTTATCTGTTCTGGTGTATTTATGACGGACGAAATGGTCCTTATGACAACCGAACGTTTGTATATTACGCCGATACCCCGTGCCGATTTGAACCGGGAAATCTGCTGACGCAGCTGGAGGCGCACGCCCCGGAGGTTGTTTGCGGGGAAGACGGGGAAACGTATGTTTTCAGCGTCGAGCGTCCGCACAGGGGTGTGAGCGTGGCGCGTCTGAGCTGGTTATGACAGAAGGTAAATGACAACATAAATATTTACCTTTTATCTTTAGCGAACGGCGATTCCAGCATATATTCTTTACAAACAGATCCTTATTGGCTATAATATCAGCTATAATATCAGCTGATTATGTTGATCACACTTCAAAGCCGCTGCCGGAGGATCGCCTATGTTCGCTAATGCCACGGAAGTTAAAAATAATTTTGGCCATTATCTGGAATGCCTGGAACAGGAAGATGTCATTGTCCTGCGCAATGGCAAACCAGTCGCCCGCATCAGCCGCTGGAGCGAGTTTTCTCAGCCGGTGTCCGCGTTGGGCCTGCCCCTGGCGGAAAAATCAGCTGAATATTCTATTTCCGGTGAGAATGATTTATCCGAGAGTGACCGTTCTGCCGGCCAGATCATGGGCTTTCCGCAATTCACCCGAATGAACCAGGAAACAGACAAGCGGATGGAATACCTTGACGGGCAGGCTTTTTTATTGGCCTCGCCATCAGCGGTTCACCAGCGGATCGTCGGTCATCTGCACCATCACCTGTATGTCTGGCTGACCGGCAAGCCCTGCCGGGTTTACCTGGCGCCGCTGGATGTCATCATGGGCCGGAATGCCCGCGACCGTAATCTGGTGCAGCCGGATCTGGCAATCATTTGTGACTTGGACCGCTTCAACAAGCAAGGCCAGTATCTTGGCGCGCCTGCCCTGATCATCGAAGTGGTTTCACCGGGGTCACGCAGTCACGACCTGGTGCGCAAAATGGATTTATATCTGCGCTCCGGCGTCAGCGAGTACTGGGTCGCCGATCCGGAAAGCCGGCAGATCGGGCAGTACCAGTTCTCCGGGCAGCAGATCGTCTGGCAAAAGTTTTATACGGATGGCGAACAGATCAGTTCAAAAAGTTTTGCCGGCCTAAGCGTTCCGGTGACAGACATTTTCGCTGATTAATGCATTGCATAAGATCAAGCGATATGTAATACCGGTTTCTTGATCTTTAGGCTTTGCTGTCGCCGGCGTTTATGACGCACAGGATATCCAGAAGCTGATAACCGAGCAATGCGAACAGATGGAGCCAAAGGTACGTCCTCTTTTTACCGTCTGTGAAGATGAGCTCCGCACGGATAAACGCGCGAAGCTGGAAGATCTGAACAGCAATGCACTCCATCTGTATTTTGCAAAAATCAGAGAATCAAAAGCACAGCTTGCCGCTCTTGAGGACGAGAGGATTCTTGCCTTGCAAGGCATTATCCAGGAAGGACAACCGACTGTTGCTGGCGAGATGCTCTTTGGCATCTACCCGCAGAGTTTGTTTCCGCAATACAGCATTATGGCTTCAGTTGTCCCTGGAAGAAAGGTGGGTGAAATAGGCTCTACGGGAGAACGGTTCACCGACGATAAAAGGATTGAGGGAACACTGGCCCAGATGTTGGATGAAGCCGTCACCTTCGTCATCCGAAACATGAAAAGAAAGCTGATTGTTGATGAAAACGGAAAATGTGCAGTCGGGTCTGAGTATCCTGTTAAGGCAATCAGAGAAGCTGTTCTGAATGCGCTTGTCCATCGTGATTACAGCATTCATACAGAAAATTCTCCGATACGGCTCCTGATGTTCGATAATCGTATTGAGATCGAAAATCCGGGCGGGTTATATGGGCGAGGTACAATCAACAAATTAGGTAGGGTTGATCTTGATACCAGAAATCCATACATTGCCGGAGCATTGGAAATCATGATCGATTCGGGAAAACGGTATTCAGGGATTCCGGCCATTCGGTATGAGATGTCGGCAAACGGCTTGAAGCCGCCAGTATTTGAGAGCCGCCAGGGCGTGTTTAAAGTTACGCTCTATAATGAGGTGTTGTCTGACCGCAAGGACGGCGTAACAGACGATGCGATTATCGCTTTCTGTGCAGTTCCGCGCAGCCGTGAGGAATTGGCACGGGAGTTTGGCTTCAGCACTCCGACATACTTTCTGAAAAATCATGTTAAGCCATTGGTTGATCAAGGGAAACTTGCTTTGACTTTGCCCAATACGTGGGTGCGGTTTATGCCCGCATGCCGCTGTCCGGCTCCCGGCGCAGACGCAGCCAGCGGCAAAAGAAAAGCACGGTGCCAATCGTGCGCAGCAGAATGGATACGGTCATCGCCAGAGTCATGCCCCGCAGATCGGATCCGAGGGCCGCGTAAAGCTGGACGCCCAGCGTCGGCAGGACCGCGTTGGTGAGCAATATGCCGGCGGTATAGAGCGACAGGTTGAGCGGCTTGTTTTGCAGCGGCACGACTTCAAGCAGGCATTGCAGGATGGTCAGCTGGAAGGCGCCGAAGGTCAGGCCGTAAATGCAGTTGGTGAAAACCAGGGCCGGCAGCATCCAGGCCGGCGGCAGATAGGCGTCGATCAGGGTTGTGATCGGGCTGATGATCATGCCCAGGCAGCCGATGACCAACGTGAAGCGGATGCCGTGTTTTTCGATGAACTTGCTCCAGAAAGGCATGGTTAGCCAGGGAACCAGGTAGTTGGCCAGGGCGACCAGGCTGAGCCAGGTTTCGTCGGCGCCGATGTATCTGACTTGAATCAGAGTGAATAGCGGCCAGGCCATGTACCAGCCGGCATGCAGGATGAACGAAATGAAAGCGAAAGCCAGGAAACGCCGGGAATGAGCTAGAACCCGCAAGGCCTGGCCAAAATCGCGCCAGGTGATTCTGGCGGTTTCGCGAACGCAGGACGGGGCCCGGCGCAACACCAGGCACTGCAGCAGCGATACGGCGAAAGCCAGCCAATAGCAGCACTGATACAACGTAATCCGGATCGTATCCGTCCGGGCGCCGCCGAGGATCAGGCCGATCGCCTGAACGGTGATCACGCTGGCGATGAAGGTCCTCGATGTCCGCCGGGTATACACGGCATTGCGCTGTTCGGCCGGGATGATATCTGAGAAATAGTTCTGCCAGGACGTAGTATACAGGGCGACCGGCGCGTTGGCCAGGGAGATCAGGCCAATGAAATACCAGACCCGCACATCGCCCAGATAGGGGGAGAAACCAGCTAATCCGTAAATGAAACCGGCCAGCAGCAGGGAGATCTCCACCGGCCGGCGGCGGTCGGACAGGCGGCTGGCCAGCAAGGCGCCGGGGATCATCACCAGCAGGGCGAAAAGCTGCGGCAGCGAGGAAATCAGGCCGACCTGCTGATCGGTGGCGCCGATTCGAAGCGCGAACATGGACGTATAGGAGGTGGCGAAAATCAGCATCACGGCCGATAGCAGCCCTTCATTGGCCAGGATCGCGGTCGTCCGTCCGGCCGGGCTGCTATCTTTGTTTTTTACCCGGTGCAAAGCCTGTCTGATCCAGTTCATGCTTCCATCATAAATGAAATTAACGGAAATACAATCCCAAACCTGAGTCAAGTCTTTGCTACTGGCTTTACGGTCAAGCGATTCATGCTATCATATAGATCTATATAACAGATCATACCTATTATCAGGAGGCTTTATGCACTACAACGCGTTTCCCGGCCCCGGCAGTTTTTATAAAGGCTGCCTGCATACCCACTCCACCCGTTCGGACGGTCAGCTGTCACCGCAGGAAGTTATCGCTGTATACCGGCGTTCCGGATATGCTTTTACGGCGCTGACCGACCACAATCTGTTCAACCGCGATTCCTATGGCGCGCCGGAGAATTTTCTGGTGCTTCCGGGCATGGAGATGCAGATCAACCAATTCGACTCGGCCGGAGTCTGTAAATGCCATCATTTTGTGGCCCTGGCCCGGGGGAGCGAAGGGATGTCGCATGACGAACTCATGGAAAGCGGCGTGTTCACGGCCGTATCCGATGTCCAGGCGATTATCGACCGTCTTGCCGCCGCCGGGAACCTGGTCATGCTCTGCCACCCGGTCTGGTCAAATACAGCCCTGCCGGATTACGGCTCCCTGAAAGGACTTTTCGCCGTGGAAGTTTTCAACTCCGGCTGCCACTACGAACATGAGAACGGATTTTCCCACACGCAATGGAACGATATGCTGCGCACTGGCGTCCGCCTGTATGCCGCTGCTGTCGACGATGCCCACCGTCTCGAGCATATGGCCGGCGGCTGGATCCAGGCCTACGCGCGGGAACTGAGCGTTCCGGCCATCCTCGACAGCCTGGAAAACGGCCGCTTCTATGCTTCCACAGGCCCGGAGATCCATGAACTTTTCATCGAGGGCAATGAACTCACCGTACGCTGCTCTCCCTGCCAGCGCGTCTTCCTGATGTCCGACCGGATCGGTAACGCCGGCAATCGGCTGGCTGTTCCCGGCGGCGCCGGCACGATCATGGAGGCTCGCTTCACCCTTCCTGCCGGCGTCCGATATATCCGGATCGAATGTGTCTCCGGGGAAAATAAAATCGCCTGGAGCCAGCCCATCTGGATGGACGAAACAGAATCCTGAGCGAACAAGGCTCAACCGATCTTGGCGAACAGCACGACATAGTTCTTGCCATAAACCTCGGCGCATTTGGGGCAGGTCGTGTAGAAAGCATAGAAGCCTTCGGCTTTCTTACCCCGGGAAGCGACATAGGCCTCCATGTCTTTCATCCATTGCGGAACTTTATTGAAGGGCCCTTCAAAAACCTTGGTCATAAAAGTGCCGGAAATAAAAGTTCGCTCCAGCTCGGGAACCTTGCGGGTGACCCGGAAAAAATGGTCGCTGCGCCAAGGCGAGGCATCGCGGGAGAGGACCAGGTAATCGTCCGGCAATTCAGCTCCGGCTGCCCGGATGGCTTTCATAGCCTCGGCCATGACTTTGTTCATATTAAGGGGCACATGGAGGACGCTGCGGGCCGAGGCTTTGGCAAATAGCATATTATCGAGGACAAATGTCTTTTCGTTCCACGCTTCGGGCTGAAAACGCGGGCAGCAACCAGTTTCAGAATTTGAAGGATCATTTTTCGGCAGAGCGTTTACCATCGGAGCCACTTCCTTTCATTGCATTGGATTAATCTGATTATATCATAATATTCAGTAAACAATACAACTTTCCCGCAGACTTTTCGGCGCTTTCTCCCGCTGCGCCTGAAAAGCTTACCCGCACAGCGGGGTGGGAAAGTTGTATAAGTAAGCATAGGACCAGGCGATAACCTGGCCGAGGGAGGCA
>DOFA01000171.1 GCA_003532195.1 Clostridiales bacterium | reverse complement strand
AATGCGCGCAGCGCAATTGGCTCAATTTGGCGCAATCCTTGCATTTGTTCCTTAAAAATGCTATGCTGAGTAAGTCCTGATACATTGGCATCAGGTAACACCTGCTGCCGCGGCCACGAACCCCTGAGGCTATCGGCCTGCAGGGGTTTATTGTTTATCGGAGCCGGACTGTCGGGCTTGTCAGCAACGATCTGATGTTGACAGCCTGGGGTTGCCATCGCCAGCCCCGCGGCCAGGTTCCGATCCCAAACCCAGATCAAGCTGAGTTGATGAAGCCATTAACAACAGGTGTTGCATCAAAACGCACCAAACAGGAATTCCGGCACTATCCGGAATCACCCACGAAAGAGGTAATTAAAAATGCCAGACAAAACACTAACCTGTAAAGATTGCCAAGCTACCTTCGTCTTTACGGAACAAGAACAAGATTTTTTCCGGGAAAAGGGCTATAATAACGAACCCCAGCGCTGCCCCGATTGCCGGGCAGCCCGGAAGCAGTCCCGCAACTCCGGGATGGGGAATGGCCGTTCCGACCGCGAAATGTTCCCCGCCGTCTGCGCCCAATGCGGTAAAGAGACTATGGTTCCCTTCAAGCCGAACACCAGCAAACCGGTGTACTGCAAAGAATGCTACCAGGCTCGGAACCGGTAATTCCATTCTGATCACCAGATATGGGTAAATGAACAGCCTCCCGCGGCGCCTTGGGCCCGGGAGGCTGTTTTTATTTGCAGAAACTGTCGACTGCCGTTTTAATTGCCCTGATATGAGCCGGTGTCGACCCGCAGCAGCCGCCGATTATTCCGGCGCCGGCGCGAATCAGTTCGGGAACGAAGGATGCCATCATTTCCGGCGTTTCCGGATAAACATCCTTCCCGTCAACATTTTGCGGCAAGCCGGCGTTGGCGTGAACCAGGATCGGCGCCGCCGGGCATGCGGCGCGTATTTCCCGAACGATCTCGATCATCCGTTCCATGCCGTTGCCGCAATTGGTACCGACGATGTCCGCTCCGGCCCGCAGGGCGGCCTGGGCCGCTTCGGCTGGTGAAATGCCCATCATGGTCCGAAATTCGCCTTTTTTCGTTCGCTCGAAAGTGAAAGTACAAATTACTTCACAATTCGTATTTTCTTTCGCGGCACGTATGGCAAGCACCGCTTCATCCAGATCGCTCATGGTCTCAATGCACAGGGCGTCGGCGCCGCCTTGGGCCAAGGCAACAGCCTGCTCACGGAAAGCGTCGTACAACTCTTGCTCGGTCACCTCTTCCGTGATCAGGAGTTTACCGGTCGGGCCGATCGAGGCGATCACCAGGCGGTCCGCTCCGGCTGCCTGGCGGGAAATCCGGGCTGCGGCCGTGTTGATTTCCGCGACCCTTCCAGCCAGCCCGTACCGCTCCAGCTTAAAGCGGGTGCCGCCGAAACTGTTTGTTTCGATCATGTCCGCGCCGGCCTTGATATAGCTTTGCGCAATGTCCAGCACATCGGCTGGCCGCTCCAGGCACCATAATTCCGGGCAGTCGCCGGCTTTCAAGCCTTTCTGGTAGAGGAAAGTCCCCCATGCCCCGTCAGAAACCAGGATTTTGCCCTTATGAACCCATTCAGTCATTTTTCTCGTCATCGGTCTTCCCTCTTTTTAAATCAATTATAAACAAATGCAAGGATTCGGTAAAGACAGAATTCTAATCCTCTGCGGGCATCCTGCCTTCGGCCGGAAGACAGAGGGCTTCAAAAGCCGGCATGCTATGCATGCCGGCTTTTGAAGGGTACAAGGGTCTGTTATGGGAGAGAACGATTGGGTTTAAGCGGGCAAGGTCAGTCGTGCATCAGCAGATTCATGACATACAGTTCCAGAGCTTCGTAATCGCGGCTTTCCTGGCATTTTTTCTGATAAGCGTAATCATACCGGGCCACTTTAGCTTCCAGAGCTTTGACGATCGCCAGGCTGTTCTCGAGATGGCGGTAGCAGACTTCGTCCGGCTGTGTCCGCATGGCCTTAACGTCAAGGCCAACGTATTCGCCCTTGCCGCCATAGCCGTTTTCGATCAGAACCTTGACCTGGTTGAACGCCTGACGCAGGTTTTCTACGCCAAAGGCTTTGTCCTGGTCATATTTCATGCCGTTCTGGTCATTCAGGTGGACGCCCCAGAGTTTACCGAAGGCCAGGCCGAAAGCGATTTCATTGGCGGGATCCAGTCCGGCCAGGATCGCATGCGCAGACTCCAGCAGGCCGCCGACCCGCGACGGATCAGCGGTCGCCGCCGATACGCCCATGACATGGCCGATGGTGCCGCAGAAGCTGCGGTCGATCGGCTCGTTGGGCTTGGGCTCGATCAGAACCTTGATCTTCGGGTCATAGGCGAGCATCTGGTTAATGGCCTCGACCAGCCGCTTGATGCTTTCGACCGGGTTCTTGCTCTCGGCGCAGAGCGTTCCTTCCCTGGCCAGCCAGAGGACTATTTTATCGCAGCCCAGCTCATGGGCGATGTCAATCGAGCGCAGGGAGCGCCATAAGGCGAAAGCGCGGTGATCCGGGTTGTTGCTGGTGTAGCCGCCGTCGGCGGTCCGCGGGTCTTCCCAGAGCCGCGGAGCGACAAATTCAGCCGCCAAACCGTTCTGATCCAGTTTCTTCCTCACTTGGCGCGCCGCCTGGATGATCTGGTCTTCGTTCAGGCTGTTCATGTCCGGGACCGCGTCATCATCGTGAAACTGCATGGCGTCGAAGCCAATTTGCTTATAGCGGAACATTTTTTCTTCAATCGGTATGCTCTTGCGGATCTTGGGGCCGAAAGCGTCTGCACCTTCATGAACATTCCAGGGACCGGCGGAAAACTTGAACTGTGACATGGGAATTACCTCCTATAATGCTTTTGCTGTACTCAAATAGCTGCAAATCATCGAATCAGGCCATCGGCCTGACTTTGACCCATTTCCGGGAAGCATTGCTTTCGACAATGGCTTCAGTCAGGCGAATGATATAGTCCGCTTCGGTAAAGGTTGCGAAGGAACAGGCGTCTGTCCCCGGCTGTTTCCCTTCCCGGATATAGCGGTAGAAGGATTGGATGTTATTGGTGAAGGCGTCGTTCCAGCCTTCCGGATGGCCCTTGGCCAGGTAGGATATCTGTTTGGCTTCCGGTGTCAGGCTATTCGGATTGCGCAGGATCAGGCGGTTGTCCTGGTCGCGGAAACCCATCCACATCTGGTCGGCAGTCTGCTGATTCCATTGCAGGGATGCCTGGCTGCCGTCGATCTCGAAGTTAAAGAAGCAGCCATGTCCGGCGCTGACTTCGGAAACGAAGAAAACGCCGTGCGCGCCGTTGTCCATCTTGAACAGCACGGCGCCGTAATCCTCCGTGACAATCGGTTTTTCCTCAAATTCGGCGTCCTTGCTGACCGAGAAGGTCTCGACCTGGGTTTTCGGCTTCTTGCGCACCGGGATAACCGTCGCCAGGTCGGCGCAGACCTCGGTGATCCTGGCTCCGGTGACATGCTGCACCGCATCCATCCAATGTGAGCCAATATCGGCGATGCAGCGGGAAACGCCGCAGATTTCCGGTTCCAGGCGCCAGTTGTAATCGGTGTCGTAAAGCAGCCAATCCTGCAGGTAGCTGCCGTGCGCCAGGTTGACTTTGCCGATGTCGCCGCGGCTGATCCGGCTGCGGATCTCCTGGACCAGGGGATTCATCCGGTAATTGAAATTGACCGCCGCCACCGTCCCGGGGTGCTTTTGCAGGCTGCGGATCAGGCTGGCCGATTCTTCGCTGTCACGGGCCAGCGGTTTCTCGGAGAGCAGATGCTTGCCGGACTGGATAACCTGTTCGTTAATTTTGGCATGCAGGAAATTCGGGGTGCAATTATGTATGACTTGAATTTCTGGATCGGCCAGAAGATCGTCGATGCTGTTGTAACAGCGGGGAATATAATATTCCTCAGCTTTTTTCCGGGCCAGGTCACTGTTGGAGTCGGCCACGGCAACCAGGTCGGCAAAGCCGGTCCGGCGGATCGACTCGATATGGCTGATGCCAATGTATCCGGTGCCGATAATACCCGCTTTGATCTTTTGCATGCAACCCTCCTGTTCAGGCCTCCTGGCCGGACAAATATAAGCGGCTGTCGCGAATGGACCGGGCATGGTCATAGGTTGGCCAGTATTCCAGTCCAACATACCTCTGATAGCCGAGTTCGTCAATTTTTTTCATTATAAACGGGTAGTTAACCTCACAAGGGTACGGCTCGTGCCGGCCCGGCACGCCGGCCGTGTGGAAATGGCCGACCAGGCCGATGTTCGGGGTAATGTTCGTGACGAGATTCCCCTCCATGATCTGCATGTGGTAAATGTCGAACAGCAGCTTGATATTGGGGCAGTCCACGCACTTGACAATCTCAAAGCCGACCATCGCCGAATCCAGGTAGCAGCCTTTGTGGTCGACCAAAGAATTCAACGGTTCCAGAACCAGGGTGACTCCGGCCTGGGCGACGATGTCCGCCACTCGTTTTAAGTTTTCGATCAGGATATTCTTCTGGGAATCGCGATGCCCTTCCAGGTCGCTGGAAAGGCCGATCAAGGTCGGGCAGCCCAGTTCCCGGGCAATCGCGACCGACTTGCGGACATTGGCGACAACCGGACCGGCTTGGCGGTCCATCTGGTATACCCGCGGTTCGCTGAGCGTGCAGCCGACGATTGCCACGTTGCAGGCAGCCGCGGCGGCGGCTATGCCGGATAGATCGGCTGATGAGGGATCCCAGAATTCAACCGCCTGGAATCCGGCATCGGCGGCTTTGCGGATGCGGTCCGCCAGTTTCAGTTCAGGGAAAACAGTTTCCAGGCATAATGAGATTTTGGGCATGGGAAGGCCTCCTTTAAAATCGGCAGGTTTCTGCAGGGCTTCAGGCCAGAACGGCTGCCACCTTTCGGATGGCGGCGGCGATCAGGTCGCAATCTTCATCGGTGAGCTGGGCCGGTATATCCAGGTGCACGACCCGGCTCAGGTATTCCAGGGTTTTCGGATTCATGCCGGCGTCGTATTCGACCGGTTCGCCTTTATGGTAGGGGCAGCTCCAGGGGCATTTGATCTCGTTGGGTGTCATCTGGCCGATAACATGCTTCCAGTGGGCATAAATGTGCCAGTCCGGAATCCCGGAATTGAAAACACCGGAGGCATTGACGCCCTCAGCCTGTAACGCCTTGCCAAATTCTTCGATCTTGCTGGCCTGATCGAGGTAGAACATCAGGCAGATGCCCACATCGCCTTCCGGATCGTTGACCGGGCGGATTTTAATACCCGGGGTACCGGCGATGCCGCTGATGATCCGTTTCTGGGCGCGGCGCATCTCGGCGATCAGGTTGTCCAGGCGGCCTAGCTGAGCCAGCATGACTGCGCCGGTCAACTCGCTCATCCGGTAATTGACGCCGCAGAATAGCTCGCCTTCATAGCGCTGTTCGGCAAAACGGTTCGGCCGCCAGCAGGCTGCCGTGTCATGGTAACCCATGCAGCGGTTGTAGAGAAGCTCATCGTCGGTGATAATCGCGCCGCCTTCACCCGCAGTGATGATCTTGTGGTACTGGAAGGAGAAGCAGCCGCAATCGCCGAAAGTTCCCAGGGCTTTACCCTTGTAGGATCCGCCGCAGGCTTGGGCGACGTCTTCAATGACCCGCAGGCTGTGCTTGCGGGCGATCGCCATGATCCGGTCCATGTCGCAGGGAACGCCGCGCATATGGACAATCAGCAGCGCTTTGGTCGACTGGGTGATCTTCTTTTCAATATCATCCGGATCTATAGTCAGGGTTTCATCCACTTCCGCGATGACCGGTATGGCCTTGGCAGCAACGATTGCTGCACAGGAGGCAAAAAAGGTATAGCCGGTGACAATCACTTCGTCGCCCGGCCCGACACCGCAGGCAACCAGGGATGTGATCAGGGCTGAGGTGCAGGAATTGACGGCCAGGCAGAACTTCGCTCCGGTCCGGGCGGCAAACTTCTGTTCGAATTCCGCGACTTTGGATGGGAAATCTTCGGGTCCATAATAACGGAACAGATATTTCCGGTCGAGGACTTCATTGATCTGTTTGCGTTCTTCATCGCCGATTTCCAGTCCGCCCGGGTACATGGGGTAATTGGGCGTCGTTTTCGTTTTTGGCCCGCCATACAAAGCCAGTTTCTCTTTCATCGTGTGCCTCCTTATGCCAATACCGTAATTATAACTAAAAGCTTTTATCTCGATTATAAGCAGATCATTTCAGCTTGTCAAGAGAGCGTTTCCGAGTAATAAAGGGCGTTTTTTCGTGCATTATATTTACATAACCAAATATATACCGGTAGATTTTGTCATTATGTCAATTAGCGCTTGACAGAGACGAACAATCAGCTATTATAGTCTATAAAAGCATTAAGTTCGATTCTAAGGCCCGGCAGCAGCTCCGAGCCAAAGGAATGAACCAGGAGGATCCAGCAAGAAATGGCCAGAATCACCATCAAACAAGTCGCCGCTGTCGCCGGTGTCTCTCCTACGGCGGTATCCTTGGCTATCAATGGCAAGGACGGCATCAGCAAGGAAACCCGAGCCAGAATTCTCGAGATCGTCAGGCAGATGGACTTTATTCCCAATGAAAGCTCCCGCCGCCTGCTTTTCAACCGGACCGGCAACATCGCCGTTCTGACCGACCGGGAGCTGTCCCTGCTGGAACAGTCTTTCTACTCGGAACTGAACAACCACCTGATCCGCGAAAGTGAAAACCGGCAATATAACCTGATTTATTGCGTCGCAACCGTCGCACCCGACAAGACGGTGGAGATACCCAAGGTCATCAAGTCGCGGGATGTCGATGGCATCATCGTCCTCGGTTACCTTGACCCGCTGGTCATCGAGCGGATCCATGCCTGCGATTGCCCGACGGTCATTCTGGACAATTACCTGCCGGTTTCCGGTATCGGCTATGTCATCTTTGATTATGAATCGGCGGCCACGCTGGCTGTCGAGCACCTGGTCAGCAAAGGGCACCGTGAAATCGGCTATCTCGGCAGCGATATCAGCAGCGGCCATTCGCAGTTCTTTGGCCAGCAAACTTTCAAGGGCTACCGGCAGGTTCTGGAAAAATACCAGATGGACATGACCGCCGGCTGGGTGCAAATGAACGCCCAGGACGAGGATACCGCCGAAGAGGCAATGAACAGAATCTTGAAAAGCCCGCGGCGGCCTACAGCTATCCTGTGCAATGCCGACATCTTCGCCATCGGCGCCCTGCGCAGCCTGAAAAAGCAGCATATTCGGGTGCCGGCGGACATTTCAGTCATCGCCATTGACGACATCATCCTTTCCAGCTATATCGAGCCTGCCCTGACAACCGTGCGCGTTGACCGCAAATACATGGCTGCTAAAGGAATTGAGATTCTAATCAGCAAGATCGAGAACAAAATCGAAAATGACAAGTTCATGTGCGCCAATCATATTCTCGTTGAGCGCGAAACTGTATCCGCCCTTTCGCCGGGATGATCCCCAGCCTGTTGCGGCCTTATGCTGTTTATAGGATAATAGTGACTGCATGGACCGGCGTCGAGTTTCCGGATCCGGATGGGATTTCCGATGGAGCTGCTTTTTAAACCTTATAAGAAAGAATTTGATTATTCCTACTCACTGGGCGCCTACCCGACCATTGAACTGCTGCAGGGCAGACCGGAAACGGCTCTGGCTGTCCTGACCAGCTCCGATCTGCGGGCAAGCCCGGAAATCTCTGAAATCGATCAAATTTGCAGCAGTCATCGGATTGGCATTCTGGCCAACGACCGGCTGATCAGCCGGATCAGCGCCAAGGAAAACTGCTATGTCATCGGCGTATTCAAGAAATATTCCCTTTCCCTCGATCCGGGCCGCCCTCATGTCGTCCTGGTCAATCCCAGCAACATGGGTAACCTGGGAACCATCATCCGCACCGTCCTCGGCTTCGGCATCCGTGATCTGGCCATTATCCGTCCAGGCCTGGACATCTTCGACCCGAAGGTCATCCGCGCTTCGATGGGTGCTTTTTTCCGGATTAATTTCCAATACTTCGATCTCTTTTCTGATTACCGGATGGGCTATCCTGAGCATGACCTTTACCCTTTCATGCTCCAGGGAAAAGTATCCCTGAATGACCTTCGGCCGCAGGCTTCCCGCCCCTGCAGCCTGATTTTCGGCAATGAGGCGACCGGGCTGGACGGCACATTCCTCAAGATCGGCACCCCTGTCGTGATCCGGCACAGCGACCAGATCGACTCCCTCAACCTGCCGGTCGCGGTAGGTATTGCAGCTTATGATTTTTACAGTAAAAACCAGTTTTACAGCAAAGAAACAGATGTGAGGTGATTTGTAATGCATCAGATTACAATTCTCGGCGGCAAGGGCCGCGTCGGATCCTATCTGGTCCCGATGCTGCTCGAATCCGGTTATGCAGTGACCAACGTCAGCCGCGGCCAGACGGTGCCTCCGGGTGAACCAGACTGCTGGCAGGCTGTCCGGCAGGTTTCGCTGGACAGGGATCAGGACGGCTTTAACGGGCAGGTCGCCGCTCTGGGAAGTGACATCGTCATTGACATGATCTGCTTCAAGGATGACGATATGCGTCAGTTGATCCGGGCTTTGCAGGGCAAGGTTAGCCACTACATCGTCTGCGGCAGCATCTGGATGCATGGCCCCAGCACGATTGTGCCATGCCCGGAGCATCTGAACCGCAATCCGATTGACGAATATGGCCGGGAAAAGAACCAAATGGATCTGACGATCCGGCAGTTGTTTGCGGCAAACGGTTTCCCGGGAACGATCGTCCATCCCGGACATATTGTTGCCGAAGGCTTCCGTCCGGTCAATCCCCAGGGCAACCTGAACCTGCAGGTGTTCCGGGATCTGCGCGAAGGCAGGCCGCTGACTTTGCCGAATTTCGGCATGGAAACGCTCCATCATGTTCACGCCGCTGATGTGGCCGGCGTCATGCTGGCGGCGCTGCAAAATGGCAGCGCAAGTTTCGGCCAGGGATTCCACGCCGTATCGCCGGCCGCGGTCACCCTGGCCGGCTATGCCCGCGAAGTAGCCCGCTGGTTCAACCGTGAAGCCGAACTGATCTTCCAGCCGTATGATGTCTGGTCGCAAGGGGTGTCCGGCGAGGATGCCGCTGCAACCTATGATCATCTCCGGCATTCGCCCTGCTGCTCAATGGACAAAGCCCGGCGCCTTCTCGGCTTTACGCCGCGCTTCTCATCGTATCAGGCCATCCGGGCTTGCCTGGACTGGCTGATCAGCCATGGCAGCCTGATTGGGAATGAAGTTCTATAATCATTCTTTCCATTGCCTGTTCTGCCGGAGCCGGATATAATATTAATGAAGTCGCGACGTCAAATTTCTTCTGAAAGGGGGCGATTTTGTGGCAATGAAAGATGAAGAGGTGGCTAACACCTAATTCAGCCGGTGCCGGGCACGATTTTTCGTGTCCGGCATCGATTGTCGAATGACCCCAGGTTGCCGGCTCATGAACAGCAAGCCATGAGCGGCTATTTGTACCGCGGGTAATCCGGCGGTATTTTTTTAGAGGAAATGGAGCAGAAAAATGGCCTATATCAACGTCAGCGATGTGCTGCCGCCGGAATTGGTGGCAGCTATTCAGCAACATATTGACGGAAAGTTGTTATATATTCCCCGGCAGACGACACGGCGGCAGGCCTGGGGAACCTGCAGCGGCAGCCGGGAATTGCTATGGCGGCGTAACGCCCAGATTCACCAGGCATATCAGACAGGCTGCCGGATCGATGATCTGGCAGAACGATTCCATCTGTCGGAAGACAGCATCCGCAAGATCGTATCACTCAAGTCCAGGCAGATAGCCAGATAGGCAGGTCAGCCAACCCCTCGCCGCATCGCCGACTATTGATTCAGCACGTGCATGGCTCTCCTGGTTTCTTCCATGCGCTTCCGGGCATCGGTTTTGTAATCACGTGAAACCGGGTGAATCGGCCGGCCGACATTCAGCACCATGACCGGCTTTTTCCGCAGCAGGCGGCGCCAGCCGGCAGGCTGCCGGAATTAAATCGACAGGGGCACGATCGGCACCTGCGCCCGGGCAGCGAGATAAAAAGCGCCGGTTTTGAAGTCGCGCAGACGCCGGTTGTAAGGTTCCAGTTCTCCTTCCGGGAAAAAATGCACCACCCGGCCGCGGGCCAGCAGGTATTTCATTTCATCCATAAACGATTTCAATTCGTGCGGTTTGCCGGTTACAGCCACGCCGCCCAGCAAACGGATGACTGCACCCGGCCAGAGGGAATTCATATTGGCAGGCAGTGAAGTGAAAACAGCCTGGCGGGGAAACAGCGACAGCGCCACCAGCACACTGTCCAGGCCGTGGACATGATTGCAGACGGTCAGGGCGCCCCGCAGGCGGCGATAGTTGCCGGCGCCCCTGATCCTGGCGCCCAGGACCGCCCGCATCCAGATGTACAGGACGGGAACAGCGAACGCCGTATAGAACAAGCGCGAGCAGGTGTTGAAGAGCCAGCCGCCGGGGCGATGCAAATCCTGCTGATGAATCAGCGAAGCATAAACGGACTCAATGCTCGTGATGCTGTGCTCCAGGGTATACTTCCGGCTGAAGCGCATGTATTCCTGGCTGGCTTGCTGCAGCCGGGCGGGATTTTCCAGCCAGTAATCCATGCGTTCCGCCAGCGCGGTCGGGCTGCCTGACTTAAAAAGGTTTTCCGGCGCCAGGGCGAACTGGGCCGTCGCGCTCATGCGGCTATCAGATATGACCGGCACAAGTCCGCAGGTGAATGCCTCCAGACAGGCTATGCCTTCAATCTCCACGTCAGATGAATGCACATAGAGATCACAGCTCTGCATCAGACGGATCAATTCACCCATGCTTAAAAAGCAGAAAACAGGCGGATGCGACAGCGTCTGCCCCATTTGACGCAGTTTCTGTTCACAAGGCCCCTTGCCGGCAAAAATAAGCTGGATGTCGGCGCGATGGCTGGACAATTCTACTGCGCGGATCAGGACGTCCTGCCGTTTTTCCGGGGAAAGCCGGCCGACCATCAGGATCCGGAACGGTTTATTCAGCAGGGGTTCTTTCGGCGCAGCCGGCCCGAAGTCCGGATGTACGCCGTTGGATATGATATGCAGCCGCTGCCTGTAACCGTGCCGGCGCAGCTGATCCGCAATGAATCGGGACGGGCAATGGATGTGGTTAAATTTACGATAATAAAACAGGTCAAGCAGATCATACACCAGGTGCGCAGCCAGAGGGAAACGGCTCAAACCAATATTGTAGGTAATGTTTTCCGGCTGGCAGTGGAATGCGCCCAACACCGGGATGCCCATGCGCCGGGCAACACGGGCAGCTTTTTTCTCCAAAGGCCAGGGATTAAAGACATGAACCACATCGGCGCCGGCAAAGGCCTGTTCCAGCGTTTGGCGAACCGGCCTGGCCCAGACATCTTTTTGTTTGTGGGCCAGCGCGCTGACAATCGGCACAATCAACTCAGGCACATAAAACATTTCCAGGCCAGTCTCCGGATCCGGGCCGCTGGCAGACAGCTCGCCCAGCGTCACCACCCGGACCGTGTGGCCATGCTGACGCAGCGCTTCGGCAAAGCGTTTGGAGGATATGCTGGTGCCATTGTTGGTGCAGCTCATTGAATCAATAACCAGGACGATCACCATGCCTGTCATCCTTCCTGATTCAATCATCTTACTGAACAATATCATATCATATTCAGCTGCTGACTGATCTGTAAAATGGAACATTCCGGCTGGGCCTTCGACCATTGAGTATGGTCTTCAAAGGGGGACTATGGCATGCGCAGATTCCATGATCAGGAAGAAGGCTGTTATACGACCGAAGCCGGTAAAATCCTGTTCTATTTCCTAACCGAAAGCTTTTTCAAGGATTCTTGAAATGCCCGCGTTTCAATTTCTCTAAATTCAGGAACAATATCGCTGAAATAACAGTCAGGCCTCCCAGCAACGCCAGCGGGCCCGGTTTCTCGCCGATGAAAATCAGAACCCAGACCGGATTCATGATCGGTTCGATCATGGAGATCAGGCTGGCGTTGAGCGGTGAAGTCAGATGGATGCCCCGATTGAACAGGATGTAACCGAGCGCAAGCTGGCAAGTGCCAAGAAGAACCAGCGCCAGGACGTGAACCGGGACTACGTTGTCAACCTGGACCAGAAACGGCAGCCCGGCCAGCATGGTCAGGAGCTGCCCCATGACCAGGGCTGATTCGGAATGGCATTCCGGCCGGCCGTTGATCACAAAGACCACGGCGAAAGTCAGGCCGGTAAAGAGCGCCAGCGCATTGCCGATCTGGTTTCCGGCGCTCATGTTGTCGAAAAAGAACAGGAAAATGCCGCTGAATGCGATGATTGACACAATAATTTCCCGTTTGGTCGGCCGGACATGCAGGAAGATCGCGCCGATAATCATAATGAAGATCGGCGAGACATATTGCAGCATGATGGCATTAGCGGCGGTTGTCAGTTTGTTGGCAATTATATAGAGCGACTGGGTCAAACCCATGCACAGGCTGGAGAGCAAGGTTATAAAATTCGGCTTGCGCCAGACGCGTCGGCCGAAAAACAGAGCCATGACCAGGGCGGCAATTAAACTGCGCCCGGAGGCGATCGCCATCGGGTGCCAGGGGATGTACTTAATCAGCACGCCTGAT
Organism: Clostridiales bacterium; assembly: GCA_003532195.1. Lineage (GTDB taxonomy): Bacteria > Bacillota > Clostridia > Saccharofermentanales > UBA5734 > UBA8949. Next base: position 19,677 of record DOFA01000171.1, on the reverse strand, counting down.
GTGCTCCAGAACAGGGCCGATAAAACAATGAAAATCGGACCGCTGAGTGATGCCCGGCGTTCGGCCCGGACGAGGGTCTGGCTGGCGTTTTTTTCAGATTTCATAAATTACTCGCTTCTGCTGCTGCCGCCCGGGCAATATAATCCGGCTCATTATCTCATTTTCCGCCAGAATTGAAAATAGGGCACGGCAGCCATTGTCAAGCTTGAATCATTCGAACTATAATACTCATGAGCCAGCTTGACTTATATTTGACTTAAGCTGGCAACTCGGTACAAGACGCCATGGGAGGAAATTTTCATGATTATGCTTGAGGAACGTATCGGGCGCCTGCTTCAAGACCTGGAGCGGATGATCTATCCCTGGTCGCAGGTTATAGCGCCTTTTAAAATGAAGCAAACCGGCGAGCGTTTCGCCGATCCGGGCAGTCTGGACACTTCCGGATGGTCTGACATGAATCCGGGCCAAATCTGGGGCGGTCACCGGGTATATTTCTGGTTCGATACCGAGGTCACCTTGCCGGAATCCATGGCCGGCTGCTGCGTGGTTTTTGAATTGACCACCGGCCGGGAATCAGGCTGGGATGCAACGAACCCCCAGTTTTTAGCCTATGTGAACGGCCAGCCGGTCCAGGGACTCGATGTCAATCACCGCAGCATTGTCCTGGCTGAACCGGCGGTTGCCGGCTCCCGCTTCCGCCTGACCTTAGCCGCGTTTACTGGCGACCAGAACTTCAGCTTGCTGTTTCATGCCCAACTGCGCGTTCTCGACCGCTTAACTGAAAAATATTATTATGATCTGCTGGTTCCGTTCCGGATCGCCCAGCTGCTCGACAAACAGGATCAGGCGTATATTGACATCATCCTGGCTTTGAACGAGTCGCTCAACCTGCTGGATCTGCGCCAGGAGCATTCGCCGGCCTATTATGAATCGCTGGCTTTGGCTCAGGAAAAGCTGACTGCCGGTTTTTATAACCGGTTATGCGGCCAGTCATCGCCTGTCGTCCGCTGCGTCGGCCACACCCATATTGACGTCGCCTGGCTCTGGACCCTGGCGGTCACCGAAGACAAGGCAGTCCGTACCTTTTCAACGATGCTGGCCTTGATGAACGCCTATCCGGAATTCATCTTTATGTCGAGCCAGCCGCAGCTCTACAAATATGTCCAGAAAAATGCCCCGGAGATTTTTGAGAAAATCCGCCGGCGGATTAAGGAAGGCCGCTGGGAAGCCGAAGGGGCCATGTTCCTGGAAGCCGATTGCAACATCGCTTCCGGCGAAGCCCTGGTGCGGCAGATTCTCACCGGCAAGCGCTATTTCCGGCAGGAATTCGGCGTCGACAACCGGATTCTCTGGCTGCCGGATGTCTTCGGCTATTCAGCCGCCCTGCCGCAAATCATGCAGAAAAGCGGCTTGTCCTATTTTATGACCACAAAAATCAGCTGGAACGAATTCAATAAAATGCCTTATGACACGTTTGAATGGATCGGCATCGACGGCAGCCGGGTCCTGACTCATTTTATCCCCACCAGCGACTATCAGGGCGCAAATCCGTCCGGGCGCAAAAGGAGCAGTTTTTTCACCACCTACAACGGCAGTCTGACCCCTTCGCAGGTTAAAGGCAGCTGGCAGCGTTACCAGCAAAAGCATTTAAACAGCGAAGTCCTGACCTCTTTTGGTTTCGGCGACGGCGGCGGCGGCCCGACCCGCGAGATGCTGGAAACCCAGCGCCGGCTGGCCCAGGGGATCCCCGGCTGCCCGCGCACACAGATGTCGACCGCCGCCCAATTCTTTACCGATTTGGAAAGCTCGGTACGTGACAACAAATACTTGCCGGTTTGGAATGGCGAACTCTATCTGGAATATCACCGCGGCACCTACACCTCCATGGCCCGCAACAAGCGCTACAATCGCCGCGCCGAGTTTGCCTGGCAGAATGCCGAGTGGGCCTGCGCCCTGAATCAGCTGTTCAATCAGGCCGATTATCCCATGGACGCCATCTGCGCCGGCTGGGAAGTCGTGCTGCGCAACCAGTTCCATGATATCCTGCCCGGTTCTTCGATCAAGGAAGTTTATGACGATTCGCGAATCGAATATGAGCAAACACTGGCCGCCAGCGGCAATCTGCTCGCTCAGGCCTTGCAGGCGGTGGCTGACCGCGTCGGCGCCGGCAAACTGACCATCTTCAATCCCACCGGATTTACCGGCAGCGGTCCGGTCTTTTTCACAGTCCCGGCTGAATTGAAGCAGCCCGTGTTGGCTGACGCAGCAAATCCGGAAGTGACCTGTGGCTGCCAGCAGCTGGCCGACGGACGCTGGCTGTCTCAGGTCACGGATATCCCGGCCAAAGGCTATCGCTGCTTCCTTCTGTGTGAAGCTTCGGAACCGGCCGAGGCAACCGACCTGGTTCTGTCGCCCGATCATTTGGCTAATTCCTGCCTCGATATCCGGCTCAACGCCTGCGGCCAATTCATATCCATCTTTGACAAGCGCGCCGGCCGGGAACTGCTTCCTGCTTCCGGCAAAGCCAACGTGCTGATGAGTTATGAAGACAAGCCCCACAATTACGACGCCTGGGATCTAAATAATTACTACCTGGAGAAGTCCTGGGAAATCGATGATGTCCAGTCAATTACCGTTACCGAGCGGGGCCCTGTCCGCGGCTGCCTGGAAATCCGGCGCCGCTATCTCGATTCGGAGATCGTCCAGACTATATCCCTCTGGCGCGGCGAACCCCGGATTGACATTCACCACCGGATTGACTGGCACGAAAAGCAGATACACCTGAAAGCGCTCTTTCCGGTTGATATCCATAGCAGCCAGGCGACTTTCGACATCCAATACGGTAACGTCCAGCGTGCAACGCACAGCAATACATCCTGGGATTTCGCCCGTTTTGAGGTTTGCATGCATAAATGGCTGGACCTCTCGGAAGACGATTTTGGCTGCAGTGTCCTGAACGACTGCAAATATGGCTGCAGCGTCCGGGACGGTGTCATTGGCCTGTCGCTGCTTAAATCGGCGCTATACCCTAATCCGGATGCCGACAAGGAACTGCACGAGTTTACGCTGACCCTTCTGCCGCATCAGGGCGGCTGGCGCCAGGCAGGAACCGTTAGGGCAGCTTACCTTCTCAACAACCCGCTGATCGCGGTAGCTGCGTCCGCTTCGGCTCCCGCCGCGTCAGGCGTCCCGGCAATCGGCGGCGCCCGGCCCGGTCCGGAGGCCTTTTCCCTGGTGCGGACCGATAGCGAGAACGTGGTGGTCGAAGTGGTCAAACAAGCGGAGGACAGTTCTGATTGGATTATCCGCCTGTATGAATGCTACAACCGCAGGACGCCGGTACGGCTGACTTTTGCCTGGCCGATCGGGCGGATTTGCGAATGCAGCCTGCTGGAAGAGGATCTGTCCAAGCTGGAACCGGTTGCCGCCGGCGCCGGCCCTGCCAGTGCCGTCGACCTGGTCGTCCTGCCCTACGAGATCCGCACCGTCAAGGTTCGTTTTGCGCAGCCAGATTGATGCTGATAACACAGCAATCGCTAAAGTGAGATGTTGACATGAAAACAACCCCGCTCATTAAACGGTTTTTGCCCTACTATGCCCATTTTCGCTGGATTTTGCTAATCGACTTGATTTGTGCCGGCCTGACCACGGCTTGCGAATTGGTTTTACCCTTGATCATCCGGCAAATCATGACTCTGGCCAGCAACGATCTGGCCAGCCTGACCGTCAGCCTGGTCCTGCGCCTGGGTTTCCTGTATTTGGGCCTGCGGCTGCTTGATTCGGTCGCCGCCTTCTACATGGCTTCACTCGGCCACATCATGGGCGCCCGCATCGAAACCCATATGCGGAGGGATTTGTATGCCCACCTGCAGCAATTGCCTTTTTCTTTTTATGACAACACCAAAATCGGCCAGATCATGTCCCGGATTACGAACGATCTCTTTGAAGTCACCGAATTTGCCCACCACTGCCCGGAAGAATTTTTCATTGCGGCTGTCAAAATCGTTTTTGCCTTTACCTTCCTGGCTTCGATCAATATATGGATGACCTTGATTATCTTCGCCATCCTGCCGGTCATGCTCGCGGTCTCCTTCTTGTTCAACCGGCGCATGCGCGATCAGTTCCGTCAGGCCCGGCAGCAGGTCGGCGAGCTGAATGCCCGGGTTGAAGACAGCTTGCTGGGGATCCGGGTTGTCAAGTCCTTTGCCAACGAATCAATCGAGCAAATGAAATTTGACCAGGACAATCTGGCTTTCCAGGATATTAAGAGGCGCAGTTACTTCACCATGGCCGGTTTTCATACAACGATCCGCTCTTTTGACGGATTGATGTATATTGTTGTCGTCGTGGCCGGCGCCTTGTTCCTGATCCGCGGCCAGCTCACGGCGGCGGACCTGACGGCATACCTGCTGTACATTTCAACTTTGCTGACATCCATCCGGCGCATCATTGAGTTTACCGAGCAGTTCCAGCGCGGCATGACCGGCATCGAACGGTTTCTCGACCTGATGGATATACCGGTCGACCTGAAAGATGATGATCAGGCGGCCGAACTAACCCAAGTTTCCGGCGATATCCGGTTTGAACATGTCAGTTTCCAATATAGCGAAGGCGACGCACTGGTTTTGTCCGATATCGAGCTGCATGCGGCACCCGGCGACCACATCGCCTTAGTCGGGCCTTCGGGCAGCGGCAAGAGCACTTTATGCAGCCTGATCCCGCGTTTTTATGATGTCACCGGCGGACAGATCCTGCTCGACGGCCTGGACATCAAGAAAATCGCCCTGCACTCGCTGCGCTCGCAGATCGGCGTCGTTCAGCAGGATGTCTACCTCTTCTCCGGCTCGGTCTTTGAGAACATTGAATATGGGCGTCCCGGCGCTTCCGTCGAGGAGGTCGTCCGGGCTGCCGAACAAGCCGGGGCGGACGATTTTATCCGTCAGCTGCCCCAGGGCTACAAGACTTATGTCGGCGAGCGCGGAATCAAGTTGTCCGGCGGGCAGAAACAGCGGCTGAGCATCGCCCGCGTCTTTCTGAAAAATCCGCCGATCCTGATCCTGGATGAAGCGACGTCTTCGCTGGATAATGAAAGCGAGCGGCTGGTACAGCAGTCGCTGGAACGACTGGCCAGCGGCCGGACGACCTTCACCATTGCCCATCGCCTGACGACCATCCGTCAAGCCAAGACAATCCTGGTCCTGACCCAAAACGGTATTGAAGAACAAGGAAGCCACGCCGCCCTGATGGCCAGGCAAGGCATCTATTATGATCTATATCGATTATATGATCCTTTCAGCTGATCCGGTTCGCTGGATAGGTTCGTTGAAACAATCGACTCCGATATGCAGTCGGCGCATTTCACCGAGCAGGAGATTGTAGTCATCCAGAATCGCCAGGAAAATATCGACGATCCGGCCGTCGAACTGGGTGTCCCGGCCCAGGCGCAGCTGGTTCCTGGCTGTATCCAGATCCATGCGCGGCCGGTACTGGCGATCCGAGGTCATGGCGTCGAAAGCGTCGACCACGGATATAATCCGCGACAGCAGCGGGATCTGCGGACCCAGAAGGCCCTGGGGGTAGCCTTTGCCATCGATGCGCTCATGGTGGCACTGGACAATGGGCACCACCCCTTTGAACATGGAAATCGCCGACAGGATCTGGGCGCCCTTCATTGGGTGTTTCTTGATCTCTTCGAATTCTTCCGCCTTCAGGCGATCGGATTTGGAGAGGATATCGTCTGCGGTGCCAATCTTGCCGACATCGTGGAAGACGCCGCTGATGCGTAGCAGCTCCAGATCGTTTTCCGGAAGGTCGAGGGCTTTGCCGATCTTGACGGCGTAATAGGAAACCCGGTCGGAATGGCCTCGGGTATAAATATCTTTCGCGTCGACGACCAGGCGCAAAGCTTCGATTGTATCCATGTAACGGATGCGCAGCTGGTCATAGGTTTTATTCAATTCCTCATTCTTCATGTTCACCATGGAATGGAGAAAGGCATTGCTCAGAGATGAAGCTGCCTGGCTGGCATAAATCTCCAGTAGCTTGATCCCTTGGTCCAGCTGATCGCTGCCAAAGTCGAGGCTTTCGACGAAGATGACCCCGATGCACTGTAAAAGCTCGTTATTTAGAGGCAGGATCGCACCCTCTTCGAAGCGGACCATTTCCTTGTTCATACGCGAATATCCGATATGTTCCATCAATTCCGGGCTGAGCATTTCCACAAATTCGCCGATTTCGGTCCGGTATTTGCCAATGCCTTTAAAGATGCTTTTGCGGTCGGCGTTGATGCCGGTCACATCATCGACTAAAATAAAAGCATTCTCGCTGTTAACCAGAGGCATGATCTCGGACAGGATATCTTCCAGAATGCTGCCCAGCGGCTGCAGCTGGTAGATTTTAGGAACCGCCTGGAGGATTTTGTTCAGACCTTCCTGAAATTTTTTAATCGTTTTCAATAAAGAAATCGATTTGATCCCGGATTCGACCAACAGGATCAGCTGGTCGAATTTGTCGCTTTTCTCGCAGTAACCCTGGATATCCAGGGCACGGATGGTTTCCAGCGGCGGCGCGAGATCCCGGTGTCCGGTCAGAAGCAAGATATAGAGCTCCTGGTTGAATTTCCTGATCTGGGCAACAACTTCATCGCCATGCAGCGGTTGCATCAGATAATCCAGGATCAGCAGGTCGAAATGTTCGTGACGGATGCGCTCAATGGCCTGAACCGGGTTGGTTTCGCCGGTAAAATCATAGCCGCTTCGCTGCAGGACAACCGCCAGGGAATCAATAATGCCAATTTCATCATCAACAACAATGATTCTATATTCTGATGCGCTTCTTGGTTGCTTTTTTCTCATGTCCCGCTCCCGGCAGAAACAGCCCTGTTCCTGCATCCAAAGTCACCGGTTCACCAATAGAGTCAGCACTGGGCTAACCTATTTTTCATTATACCAGTTTCTATAAGTTTAATGATCTTGACCTTGAATTATATCGATTTTGTAATGATAGCAAAATATTGCTTCAGTTAATCGGCAGCGCTCTTGGGAAGTGACCGGAAACAGGGGATCGAGATATAAAACGTCGTTCCCCGATCCGGTTCTGATGCAAACCACATATTGCCGCCGAACTTGCCCTTGATGGTGGCATAGGACATGTAAAGGCCCAAGCCGGTCCCCTTGTTGCCTTTGGTTGTCACCATTTCCCGGAAGACTTTCTCCTGGATCGCCGCCGGTATCCCGCGGCCATGATCACGGATCGTAAACAGGATGTCTGGGGCTTTTTCCTGGACAGTCAGCTCGATGACACCTTCCTTGCCTTCATAAGACTGAATCGAATTAATGATCAGATTGTCAAAAATCTGGACCAGGCTGCTGACATCGCCCTGGATTTCCAGGAGACGCGTCGGGTCGCAATCCACTTTCAAGCTGCAGTGGAAATAGTTCAGTTCGTGCAGCATCAGCAGCTGCACACGCTTGATCAGCTCATCGAGGGTAAATGTGGTGTCCAGGGTAGTATTGAATTGGGCTGCCTGACCCTTGACTGTCGATATGATATCGGACATATAGGAGCAGTGCGGCTTGATTTTTCCGATCCACGCCACCATTTCGGAGGCGATTTCCCGATGGTCTTCGTCAGTGACTGTGCTGTCGCCAATAGAGGAGCGGTATTCTTCAATCAGGTCCTTGAGTCCTTCGATGCCGCCTGAGATTGACATGATCGGGGTTTTCAGGTTATGCGCGATGCCGCCGATCAACTGCCCCAGCGAAGCCAGTCTTTCTTTTTCCCGCATGATCTCGTAGTTGCTCTGGATTGTTTCCATGGCCAGCTTGACCTGGGTGATGTCCTTGAGCAGGATGATCGAACTCAGGTAGCTGCCCTGGCTGTAAAGGGGAGTGATTTCCACGATGAAATGCCGCGCTTCGCCGTCAATCTGGATGTTCGTTTCGCTGATGTCCGGCGCCCGCTTCAAGAGCGACTGCTGGAACATGATCAGAAGCCGGATAATATCGGGATTGAATTCCGCCGCGGCGATATAGGCCGGCAGGCTGCCTTTACGGCTGATTTTCAAGACGCTTTGAAAAGTGTCGGCAAATGTTTTATTGAAATCAATGATATGCTGGTCTTTGTCAATGACCAGAAAGCTGTCGGATATATGGTCAACAACATTTTGCAGAGCGATCGGCACAATGTTCAGAAAATCAAATTTCAGGATAGCCAGGTAGATGAACAAGAAAGTGAAGAAAAAAGCAATGACATTGGTATGAAAACTGACGTTAATAACCTGTATGGTCAACAGAAAATTATAGCTGAGGGACACAATGATCCCGAGCAGGATAAAAATTGACTGTCGGGAAAAAAAGCCGGCGTTCTTAATCGAAAAATAAACCAGGTATCCCATGCCGACCATGATGCAAACGTAGGAATAAAAGGAATGAAAATAGAAATAGGCGCCAAAAGATTCCGCCCGGGTCAGTTTGGTGTATTCGATATATTTGTAAAAGAGATGATGATAGTCGTTCGTGATCAGCAGGATGACCGACAACAGGGGGACCAGGAACAGAAGGCCGTGCTTCCAGCTCAGCCGGATCTTGGTTTTAGCGAATATCAAACCCAGATACAAAACCCCGACCGGAGTCAGAATGACGCCAATATAGGCGATATTGACCCAAATGGGATTGGTCGGGGCGCCCGCGAGATGATCATATTCCAGAATAATGGCCGCCACTGTCCAAATCAGCATGACCCCCATTTGAAACATAAAAGCATAATGGATCTGGTTCTTATCTTTCATCCTGGCGATGATGACGAAAAGGAAAACCATGAAAACGAGGGACAGGATAACGGGTATCAAAGCCCGGCTTTCTTGAATGGTCAGCATGAACCTCTTCTCACCTCATTCTGGTCCGGTCAGAATGGCTGCCAGTTCCAGGGCATTGGTCCGGATAAAATAGTGCCGGGCATTTTTCAGAACATGCAGGCGGACCGTATCCGAGTATTGCTGCCATTGATTGTATCGGCGCTGGTAGTTCCGGGTTATGAAGTCTTTATCGCCGATCACGCTGTGGATCGGAGCTTTCAGCTTGCCGTGCGGGGTATCGTCCAATGCGCTGAAATACCGGTAGTAATTGCGGGCATCATGGCGGAATGACCCAATCAGAATATCCCGATACTCTTTGGGTGTGCTCAGCTTGGGCAGGCCGATCCGGTTGAGGAATTTCATGATTCCCTGGTCGGGCACATAGCGCCAGGGGTCAAAATCCTTGCTCTGCAGGGATCTGCCGCCAGGGGGCAGGATGCCGCCGAGGTAAACGGCTTTCAAAGGCAGCTGCTCTTTCTGGATCAGCCTGGCGGTTTCCAGGGCCAGGGCGCTGCCGACGCAGTGGCCGTAAAGGATAATCTCCCCTTTGACGGTCAGTTTGATTTCATCGACCAGGCGGGTGGCTATCTCGCCGATCGTCCAGTATTCCTGCTGCCTGCCGATCTCGCGGCCCGGGATATTGACGGCATAGACATTATATTGCCGGGAGGTATTCACCACCGCGTCCGCCAGATCTTTATAAATCGGCCCGTTGCCGCCGCCATAAGGGAAACAGATCAGGTTGCGCTGCTGCTGGCTGGTTGATACGGACAGGTGAAGCAGCAGGTTATCAGATGAACCGGCAGCTCCTTTCTGCAGGATCGCGTCTGCCAGCGTGCGGATGGTCTGATAGCGGTACAGATCGGCAAAAGTGATGTTCGAGCCGATCTTCGTGACAACAGCCACCGCACTCAGGGAATCGCCGCCCAGACTGAAGAAATTGTCATTGATGCCGATCCTGGCAATACCGAGCACTTCCTCCCAGATCTGGGCAATGGCTTCCTGCAGGCCGTTCTGAGGCTCCAGGTATTCCTTCCGGGCCAGGGCTTTTTCATCCGGATCCGGCAGCTTTCTGCGGTCGACCTTGCCGTTGCTGCTCAGCGGGATCTGCTCGATGTTGATGAAGCAAGACGGGATCATATATTCCGGCAGCTTGCCGGACAGGTATTCCCTAAGGTCGTCCGGATCGAACGGGGCTCGCGGTACATAATACGCACACAATTGCTTGCCGCCGTTCGGCAGGTCGCGGGTCAGAACCACCGCCTGTCTGATTTTGCCAAACCGCAGCATCAAGGACTCGATCTCGCCCAGCTCGATGCGGTGGCCGCGGATTTTGACCTGATTATCGATCCGGCCGAGGTATTCGATGTCGCCTTGGGCAAAATAACGGCCCAGATCGCCGGAACGATAGAGAATCTCCCCGGGGCGGAATGGATCGGGCACAAATTTTTCAGCTGTCAGCTCCGGATTATTCAAGTAGCCCCGGCCGACGCCGGCGCCACCAACGCAGATTTCACCAGGGATCCCGATTGGCAGCGGATTAAGATGCTTGTCCAGGATGTATACCCGGTTGGTCGGAATCGGCCGTCCGACATTGCAGATATTCTTTTCAATATCGTCTTCGCTAAGATCCAGATAGGTCACATGGACGGTTGTTTCGGTTATCCCATACATGTTGATCAGTTTGGTGTCCGCGTACCTTTCGCGGAACGGCTTGAGGAGAACCGGCTTCAAGGCTTCGCCGCCGAAAATGACCGTGCGCAGGCAAAGGCGCCGGTCAGCCATCCTGCTGTCAGCATCAGCCAGATTGTAGAACGCCGCTGGGGTTTGGTTCAATACTGTGACTTTCTCCTGGATCAGAAGATCGAGGAAGCGCTGCGTGTCCTGGGCAACTGCTCGCGGGACGATCACCAGCCGGCCGCCCTTGAGCAGAGCGCCATACATTTCCCAGACTGAAAAGTCGAAGCAGAAGGAATGGAACAGGGTCCAACAGTCATCCGGACCAAAATCGAACTGGAACTTATCATTGAATAAGAGCCGGACGACATTGCGGTGTTCGATCATCGCGCCTTTAGGTTTTCCGGTTGATCCAGATGTATATATAACATAGAGCAAATCACCCGGACGATTCAGTCCGGGCAGGTTCGCCCGATCTTCGGCGGTCCAGGCCTGAGCGAGCAGCTGGCAGATATCGGCGGTCTCGCCGGAGAAAACCATGCCGGCTGGCCGATCGCCGCAGGTCAGCAGGATTCCGGCCTGGCTGTTGTCGAGCATGTAGCTGATCCGGTCAGCCGGATATTCCGGATCGATCGGCAGATAGGCGCCCCCGGCTTTGATGGTTCCGAGGATGGCGACGATCATTTCCGGGACTCTCGGCAGCAGCAGCGCGACTATTTTTTCCGGGCCCACTCCCCTGCCGCGCAAAAACCGGGCCAGAATGTTGGCTTTGGCGTTCAGCTCGCCATAACTTAAGGTCCGGTCGCCCAGAGTGACAGCCGGCGCCTCGGGGCTGCGGGCAGCCTGCCGCGCGAACAGTTCGCCGACAGTCGCATCGAGGGGATAGTCCGCCTGCGTGTTATTGAAAGAAACTAATATTTTTTCCCGTTCGCTTTCTGAAATCATCTGCAGGGACGACAACTGGCGTGTCGGATTATCCAGGGCGTGCCAGAGCAGCCGGATGATATGGTCGTGGATGAACTCGATTTCCCGGACAAAATAGGCGTCGGTTAAGAAATCATAATTGAGGAGAATCTTGCCGTCGTCTTCGCGCTCATTGAGATGAATATACAGCGATTCGACCTGGCACTCGTTAAAATGCCAGCGGGCTTCCTGGTGGGCTTCTCGCATATTTTTAACGATCTTGGCATTCTGGTAGGAAAAAGCCAGGTCGAAAAGTTTATCCACACCTTTGTTCTGCTCCCGGACATCCCGGATCAGGCAGTCATAGGGGTATTTCTGATGCTTGAGCACAGAAAACCATTCCTTGTCGACCTTGCGGGAAAACTCGACATAGCTGAGCTCGCCATCGATCTTGATCCGCAGGGGAACCGTGCTGATAAACATGCCGATTGTCTTTTTCTCCCGGGCATTGGTCCGGTTGAGCACCGGGGTGCCGATGGTGATATCCTCGACACCTTTGATCCGGTTGATATAGATGCATAAAGCCGCGAAATACAGGGCAAATAACGATGTGCGGTTTTCCCGGCAGTGTTCTTTGATTTTGGCGGTCAGCTTGTCCGGGAGAATGAAACTCCTTCGCTTGGCTTTGAGGCCCAGCCGGCTGGTTGACAGGCTCTTCAGGGTTGTCAGTTCCGGAACATCGGCATAAACACCCTGCCAGTAGGCTTTGTCGCGGGCGAACTGTTCAGACTGTAAATATTTCTGCTCATTATCAATATATTCCAGATAAGAGGGGTTTTTCTCTTCCGGCAGCGGCTGGCCGTTTTTCAGGGAATAGTAGCCGCTGATGAATTCGTTGGCGATCTGCACCAAGGACCAGGCATCGGTTATCAAATGATGGATACGCACATAAATGCCGCAGGAATTCGCGCTGCTGACAACATAAGCGAAATAAAACAGATCTGAATCCAGCAAACGGAAAGGAACCTTTGTCTGCTCCTGATCCCAGGAATACAAGTTCTCCCGGCTGTCGCCGCTGAAATCATAACGTTCCATGCGATATTCCCGGTATGGCGCCAGATACTGCCTGACCTCGGCGCCCTTTTCACGAAAACGCATCCGGAAAGCGTCGTTGCGGCGAATCATCAGGTTGATGCTCTGATTAGCCAGATCGTAATCAAGGTCCTCATCGACCTTCAACGTGGCGGCAATATTGCCGATGCCGGTTCCCGGATTTAATTTTTCCAGATACCAGATGCTTTTTTGAGGATAGGTCAGCCCATAGTCGATTGTATCGTTAAACAACGTCAACACCTCACTGCAGTATTCCCTCGAAACCATTCTACCTGCATTGGTTATAATATACAATTAAGCGCGTATTACATCTTCATGCCCGTTTTGTCACTAACTGAGCTAGGTTTGCCTTTCCTTTCGTGCTATAATAAATTCACGTCGGGGGCCGCAACGCCGGACTTTTTTCCGGATCCGAGCCGTCCGGCGCCATATCCTATCGGTGAGCAATTCCTGCTGGCAAAGGATCCGGGGAACGCTGCGGCAGGAACATTCCCAGTAATCATTACCCGGACAGATTTATGAGGAGATGCAGGTATGAAACGACTAACGATTTTCACTCTTATTCTTTTCATGACGGCGCTTCTGGCGGCTGGCGCGCCGGTATCGGCCGCGGCCGGCACGATCGGAATCAATGTGGTTCTGAATACGGAAGCTAGCCCGGAAATCCTGGCTGATCTGGGCGGGTATGGCCGTATCCTCTCAGTCCTGCAGGAAGTCGATGCCCTGACCATGCGCATCAAGTCCGGCGAACTGGCGGCCATCCGGGCTTTGCCTTATGTGGCGGCAGCTAATCCCGATGCCGCGCGGAACGGATCGCCGGTTGACACAGTCAGCGCTTCCGCATTTTCAACCGGTATGAGCACCTGGAATCTGGATGCGATCAATGTCACCAATATCGGTTTCAACAACCGCCAGGTCAGCTATGACGGCGCCGGTGTCTATGTTGCCGTTCTGGACACCGGGCTTCTCGATACCTGGCGCCAGTATTTCCCCGAAGAACGGATCGCCGAAGAATACGCGGTCTGCTTCGGCGGCGGCGGCGGCGAAGCCGGCTTTGTTTCCGTGCAGCCCAATAAATGGGAGCACGACCAGAATTCCCACGGCACCCATGTGACCAGCACGATCCTGGGTTACAGCATGAATGGCACGCCGGTCAACGGCGTCGCGCCAATGGCCACCGTTATCCCGGTCAAAGTGCTCAACCAGAACGGGTCAGGTTGGTCTTCGGTCATCGCTGAAGGCATCATCTATGTAGCTGACTTGAAAATGAACGAGCTGGCTGATTATCCTGTCGTCATCAACATGAGCCTGGGCGGGCCGGTTCTCGATGCCGTCGAAGAGGCGGCCATCGATTATGCCATCGCTGCCGGCGTAATCATTGTCGCTTCGGCCGGCAACAACGGGGAAGCCGGTATGGGTTATCCCGGCGCCTATGCGCCGGTCATCTCCGTGGCAGCCGCCGGCTGGACCGGCGAGTGGTCCTCTGGCAGCTGGTGGTATAACCGGGATGTAACCGACCCGGCGAACAGTGCTGATTTTTATATCACCGACTTTTCCAGCCGTGAGCTGTCCGGTCAGGATCTTGACGTCGCGGCTCCCGGTTCCTGGATTGTCGGCCCCTACCAGCTGCAAAGCGGAAAAACCAGCTATTATTACCTTGGCGGCACTTCGATGGCCAGCCCGCATGTCGCCGGCATCGCGGCTTTAATGGCACAGAAAAACCCAGATTTGACCGCGGCGGATGTGGAGTCGATACTGGAAAGTACAGCTTTACCGTTTTCGCATGACTCGGCAAGCGTCTTGAATTCCAGCGGTCAAACGGAAGTTTACACCTGGGGTTCCGATGCCACCGGCGCCGGCCTGGCAAGGGCTGATGCCGCTTTGGCAGCGACTGCTCCTTAATCGAAAGCAACAAATATTGAACAGAAATTCAAGTCATATTGACAAAAACAAGACAATATTCCGGTCAGCAATTGTAAACCATATGTTAACAATTATGTACATTCGATTCAAGGGCAAGTGGCAATGCTAAAATGATTTCAACTCTAAATGACTGATAGGAGATATTCCATGAGCAAGACAGACAAGATTGAAAAGCTGGTCAAGCGTGCAAAAAGTGAAAAGATTATCGCTTTCGTGAATGACAAGGACCCCGAGGTCCGCAAAGCCGCTATTGCTGCCTTAGGCAAACTCAGCGATGATAAGGCAGTCAACACCCTGATCGAGCTTTTGCGCAATTCGGATCCGGATACCCGCATCGATGCCGTCAAGGCCTTAGGCGACATGGCTTTGCGGGAGCGGAAAGAACCGCAATCGAAAACGCATTTGCAGTATTTACGAAATACTGAAAAAGATGAGAAGGTTCTGGAAGCCATCTCTGACACCCTCACCATCATCAGCAATATATCCAGATCCGGCAACGCGTAAAGAATATTGTCAGTTCTGATTTAACCTAAAGACATTACCTGCTTCAGGTAATGTCTTTAGGTTGTGGATAAACATACTGCCGGCCCTGAAAATTGCGCAGAACGACTTCTTGCGAATCCATGGAAACAACGTATTCCGGATTGACCGGAACTTTGCCGCCGCCCTGCGGTGCGTCAATGACAAATTTTGGAACAGCATAGCCGGATATCGATCCGGTCAGGCTGCGGATGATCTCAATTCCTTTTTCCACTTTGGTCCGAAAATGCCCCAGCCCACGGGACATGTCGCATTGATAAAGGTAGTAAGGCCTGACCCTGTTCCTGACCAGTTTGAGCAGCAATTCCTTCATGGTTTCCGCGTTGTCGTTGATGTTTCTCAGCAAGACACTTTGATTGCCGAGCGGGATTCCGGCATCAACAATGGCCGCGCAGGCCCGGCTGGATTCAGGGGATATTTCGCGCGGATGATTGAAATGAGTATTGATCCAGATCGGCTGGTATTTCTTCAGCATAGCCAGCAGTTCCGGCGTAATCCGCATCGGCAGGACCACAGGTACCCTCGTGCCGATGCGGATGATTTCCACATGCTCGATTGCCCGTAAACGGGCGATGATCTTTTCCAGCACTTCGTCGCCCATTGTCAGCGGATCGCCACCGGACAAGAGGACATCGCGGATTTGTACCGTCCGGCTGATATATCCGAGCGCTAAGTCCAGTTCAGCTTCTGATATCCGGCGGTCTTCCTCACCGACCGTGCGGCGGCGGGTGCAGTGCCGACAATAGGCAGCGCACTGGTGTGTGACCAGAAACAGCACCCGGTCCGGATAACGATGGACAATGCCGGGGACCGGGCTGTCTCTTTCTTCGCTTAAGGGATCTTCCAGTTCGTCCGGCCCGATCACGGTTTCGCCGATCGAAGGTACCGACTGGCAGCGGATCGGGCACTCGGGATTGCCTGGATCGATCAAGGAGGCGTAATAAGGGGTGATCGCCATCCGGAACAAACCCAGGCAGGCGGCAATTTCATTTTTTTCCTGTTCGTTCAGAGGAATAATCTTCTCGAGATCCTCGACACGGGTGATCCGGTGCCTGAACTGCCAGCGCCAATCATTCCACTCAGTGCTATGAGGTTCGGGATCTTCTTGCCCCAGTATACTCTCGTCCATTCCTATCATCCTTACTGAAAATCAAAATCAAGGTTGTACCTTTTCAAGGCACACCGGCAAATATTGCGCACCAGCATTCTATAATCCATGCCGCTGAATTCGGCGAGCATGGGATAATCGCTGTAGCCGGGAGCCAATCCCGGCAGCGGATTAATTTCAATGAAGTAAAGAACCCCCTGTTCGGTAAGTCGGAAGTCAATCCTGGAAAAGTCGCGGCAGGCCAGAATCTCGTATATCCTGCGCGCGGTCCGCACCATCTCCTTTTCAGTTTCGCCGCTTATATTAGCCGGGCAATCATAGCGAATCAGCTGTTTGTAATTTTGCTTGACCGTGTAACTATAAATGTTATAGTTACTTTTACGGTTCAGATAGACGATTTCCATCGGCGGAAATACCCGGATTTCGTTTCCGTTGCCAAGAATGCCAACCGTAAACTCCCGGCCGGCGATATATTCTTCAACCAGCATGTCCTGGCGATACCAGGCGATATTTTGCCCGGATAATTTATACAGCTCCTGCCGGTTTGTAACGATAGCCATATCAGATATGCCTTTGCTTGAACCTTCAGTGTTCGGCTTGACAATCGCCGGGTACCGGATATGGCCCGTCATTCGGGGATGGGCTTGTGAAATAATCTGGTATTGTGGCGTGCGAATGTGATAGGATGCGAGGAGGCGCTTGGTCAGCGCTTTATCCAAAGCTACGCTTAATGTTGTTTCATCAGATCCGGTAAACGGAATCCGTAAATAATTCAAAATAGCAGGCACCTGAGCCTCGCGACCCCGCCCCTGAATGCCTTCGGCAATATTGAAAACGATATGCGGCGGTCCGGCAGCCAGCCGGGCCGGCAAACTGTCATCGGCTTCCATCAGTTCAACTTGGCAATTGTCCGATTGCAGTGCGGCTTTGATGGCCTGTACCGTATCCATGCTATCTAGTTCTGCTTCAATGTCAATGATTTCCGATTTAATATTTTTCTTAATGTTGTATGTTAATCCAATTTGTAATGGGGGGATGTTATCCTGGTTTGCTCTTTCCTCCATCAGTCATGCCTTCTCTGCCGTTTAATTACCCAAGTTCTGTCCTTTTAGTGTGAATTTTAGACCATTTTTATCGCTTGTCAATATCTTTTTATATTAATTTTTTGCGACGAATCAGGTCGGTTGCTTTTCTGTCAGTCTGCATATATTTACCGGTAATTTGATCCGCAAATTTAACTATATTAGCCGATTTTCAGATGGTTCCTCTGCCAAAACCCAAGCCAGATATTTGACTTTATCTGGAATTTGCGCTATTCTCAAATTGTCTCAAGGTCTCTTGCAATAATCTGCTGATAGGTGAAAGGAGTCTTGATTGATGGCTAAACTGAGTGAAATTGAGGGAATCGGCAAGTTATTTACAGAGAAGCTAAAGGAAGCCGGCATTTCATCACAAGAAGATTTACTGGCAGCATGTGCAACTAAAGACGCTCGCAGCGAACTATCAGAAAAAAGCGATATCTCTGAGAAGCTGTTGTTGAAATGGGCTAATCGCGCCGACCTGGCCCGGATTAAGGGCATCGGCGGCGAATATGCCGATTTGCTGGAAATGGCAGGCGTGGATACCGTACCGGAACTGGCAAAACGCAGAATGGACAATCTCTACGCAAAAATAGCGGAAATCAATTCAACCCAAAAGCTGGTTCGAAAACTGCCAACCGAGAAACAGGTCGGCGAGTGGATCCGGCACGCTGCGGAATTGCCCCGCATGCTCAAATACTAACCCTATTCACCCGCACAAGACAGAAGAGGCTGGATTCATCCAGCCTCTTCTGGACTTAATTATAAATCGGCATTGGGGAGGCAAATGATGTTTAGGAATCGTAACTGGTTAAAATGGCTGCTCGTTCTGGTTATTGCTTGTTCTTCAGTCAGTTTTATCTCAGCCGGCGAAGAAATCACGGCTGCCGGCACGGATAGTTTTCAGTCAGGACAATCGTATGTCGCCGGGGAAATATTAGTCAGGTATAAAGACTCGCTGACCAGCCTGGAAAAGGTGAAGGTCAAAGTTCAGCACGGTCTGAGTGGTAAAAAGGAACTCCTGTCAGCCAATACCGAGCTGGTGCAAATCATCGGCGGACAATCAGTTGAACAAGTCATCTCCCGCTTAAAGGCGGATTTCCGGGTTGCCTATGCTCAGCCCAACTATTGGTATACTGCCCTATACGATTTACCTGACGACGAATATTTTGGGCTTGAATGGGGTCTGGAAAACAGTGGGCAGATAATCGGCGGATCTGCCGGCATCCCGGACATCGACATCGATGCACCGGAAACCTGGCCGGTCACGAAAGGGAGTCCGGATATCCTGGTCGCGGTCATCGATACCGGTATCGATGCATCCCATCCGGATCTGGCAGCCAATATGTGGACTAACGCAGCCGAATCCAACGGCCAACCCGGTGTGGACGATGACAAGAATGGCTATGTGGATGATATCCATGGCTGGGATTTCTTCAATGGCGATGCAACAGTCTATGACGCTGCTGACGGTGACGACCATGGAACTCACTGCGCCGGAACGATCGCCGCAGTCGCCGACAATGGGATCGGCGTGGCAGGTGTAGCTCCCGGTGTCAAAATCATGTCCTTGAAATTCATAGGACCGAGCGGCGGCAGCACAGCTGACGCTATCGAAGCCCTCGATTACGCCCGGCTCATGGGTGCCGACCTGGCCAGCAACTCCTGGGGCGGCGGCAGTTATGACCAAATGCTCAAAGATGCGATCACTCGTTTCGGTAAACCTTTCATCGCGGCAGCCGGAAACTCTAAGAAAAATATAGATATACGGGCGTTCTTCCCGGCAGGTTACAATTGCGAAAATATCCTGTCGATCGCCGCTATTGATAACCGCGGTGCTTTAGCCAGTTTTTCCAATTACGGCGTCATTGGCGTTGATGTCGGCGCACCTGGCGTTTATATTGCCAGCTGCACACCTGACAGCACTTATTCGTATATGAGCGGCACATCCATGGCAGCACCGCATGTTTCAGGTATTGTCGCATTGATGCTTAGTGTCAGGGCCGATTTGACCGGATCCCAGGTGCGCGAACTGGTCGTCGGTTCCGCCGCGCCGCTGGCATCGCTTACCGGCAAGACAGTTTCGGGCGGCATGGCCAATGCCGCCGCCGCAGTCCAGGCCGCTCTCAACGGACTGCCTGAACCGGCAGATACAACGCCGCCAGCCCTGGTCAGTGTGGTACCCGCCAATCGATCAACCGGAGTTAGCCGAACAATCCAGGTGATCTTCACTTTCAACGAAAATATCCAGCCTGGCCCCGGGTTTGCAAAAATAACCTTTGTCCAGAAGAAGACGGCTGTACCTTATGTCGCATCTATCGATGGCACCCAGTTGATCATTCAGGCAACCGTCGAATTAAATGCGTTGACTTCCTATAAAGTTACCGTTCCAGCCGGCGCTGTCTCCGACCTGAGCGATCCAACCGGAAATCCAAGCATTGCCGCATACGCTACCAGTTTTCCAACCGGCCGCTGATTTC
>DOFA01000236.1 GCA_003532195.1 Clostridiales bacterium | reverse complement strand
CCAGCAGCGGCTGGCCGGTCCAGCCAGCGCCCGGCCACCAGCTGCCAGTGCCGCTGATGGCGCCGATATCCTTCGTCCAGACAATTTCCAGCTTGTTTTCGCTGATGTCAGCCGTCCCCCAAGCCGGAGCGGTCCGGTAATGATTGCCGCGGAAAGTCAGAACCCCTTCGACTTGGGTGAACGTTTCCGGATCGCCGAAAGCGACGGTTTCCCTCGGCTGGTAATCCTTGAGCAAGGCGTTTTCCTGATTGAAAACCCACCAGCGGATCTTGCTGCCATCGGCCAGGGTTTTCAAAGAAGAACCATCCGACTGCAAACTGCCGGCGGTATAGCCGGGCAACGCATCCAAATCCAGCGCAAGCTGCGCCGGATCGGTAATTGGCGGTGTCGGCGTCGGGCTGGGCGAAGGCGTCGGGGATGGCGTAGGTGTGGGCGTCATAGTTGGTGCGACAGTTGCGGTGGCGGTCGGAGTTGCGGTCGGGATTGGCGTGGGAGCCGCGGTTGCTGGCGAAGCGGCGCAGGCGGCCAGCAAAAGGGCGGCCGCCAGAATGCCGCATAAGAATCCCAAATGTTGATTATTTCTATAACGGCTCATAACACGCTCCCTTGAGTTGCCTCCCAAATTTCGATACCTTTCATTATTTCATTGTAAAATACTTGATCATTATTTTCCATCTCCATTAATTCGACAATGTCGACAAGCACCGGCTTGATCTCTCGGGTTGACTCGTAATTAGAAATAATAGCCATGACTTTTTCTCGTTCTTCCGAATCAACAACAATAAGCATGTCAATATCACTTTGGGATGTATCATCTCCCGTGGCACAACTGCCGAATAAAATGATTTTCCTGCACATAGGCTTCAATCGAGTAAATAAGTCATCAAGATCCAAGAGATTGTCAAAAATGCGAAATGATTTAAATAAAGGTGATTGACGATCAATCTCATAGATAATAGATTTACCAAGCTGCCTGCTTTGCACGATACCTTTTTCTTCAAACTGCCTGAGAATCTGATGAACGCTGCCTGCAGCCAGATCAAGTTTTTTTGCTATGTGAGATGAGATACTCTCACCGGTATTATTTTTCGATAGATACGAAAGTATCAGCAATGGATTTCTATTAAAAATAATGTTTTTTAGTGATTTCATCGCTCTGCCATCCTTCATTATAACGAGAATGATTTCATATAAATGAAAATAGTATCATAATAATGAAAGGTATGCAAATTGACTATCATCAATATCGATAACTATTTCATTAAAAAGGTGGAGATCAGGGCGGGGAAATCACCTAGAATGAAAACATGAAAATCATGCCTTTACCGGGCCACTGGCTGATGAGTACGATCTGCTGTGACCGGAGCAGGCAAAGACGGGTGATGAACGGGATGAGCAATAAAGTTTTAGGATTTGGCATTATCGGCTGTGGCACGATAGCCCACTGGCACGCCCAGGCCATTCAAACAATAGGGGCCGCCCGGCTAGCCGGCGTTGCCGATTCGCGGGCGACGGCCGCGCAGGATTTTGCCCGGCAATATCATACTGAGTCGTTTCAGTCCATAGAAGAACTTTTATCCTCACCGATGGTTGACGCGGTCTGCATCTGCACGCCCAGCGGCCTACACGCGCCGCTCTGCATCAAGGCCGCCCGGGCGGGCAAGCATGTCGTGGTCGAGAAGCCGATGACATTGAATCTGGCCGAAGCCGACGACGTGATCGCCGCCTGCGCAGCCAGCAAAGTCAAAATGGCGGTCGTTTCCCAGCTACGCTTCACCCAGGCGGTTAAAACCCTGAAAAGCGCAATTGACCAGGGCGTCCTGGGTCGGCTGATATCCGGCGACATCTATATGAAATATTACCGTTCCCAGGAATATTATAATCAGAGCAGCTGGCGGGGCACCTGGAAAATGGATGGCGGCGGCGCCCTGATGAACCAGGGCATCCATGGCGTCGATCTGCTCCTGTATATGATGGGCCCCGTAAAATCGGTGTTCGCCCAGGCCAAGACCCTGGTGCGGAACATCGAGGTGGAAGATACGGCGGCTGCGGTTCTGGAATTTCAAAACGGCGCCCTGGGCGTGATCCAGGCGACGACTTCCATTTATCCGGGCGCGCCGCGCCGGCTGGAAATCTGCGGCAGCAAAGGCACGATCGTGCTCGAAGAAGATCGCATTGTCAGCTGGAATGTCGAAGGATGCCCGATACCGGACGGCATCTCACTGGAGCATACAGAAAACAAATCCTTTCAGGATCCCAAGGCGTTTGGCATTGAGGGGCATGCCCTGCAGCTGGGCGATATGGCGGCGGCGATCCGGGAGGACCGCGCACCGCTTGTCGATCAGCATGAGGGCCGGAAGCCGGTCGAGCTGATTATGGGCATTTACCAGTCTGCCTGCGAAAAGAGGATTATCGAGTTTTAAACAGTCGTTGAATTTTAACCGGAAGGAACGTCATCATGCAATACAGAAAATTCGGCAGAACCGGTTTTGCAGTATCCGCACTCGGCTTCGGGTGTATGCGGCTGCCGATCCTCAATCACGATGACAAGCAGATTGACGAAGAAAAAGCGATCGGCCTGATTCGCTATGCTATCGATCACGGCGTCAATTATATTGACACGGCCTATCCCTATCATGGCGGAAACAGCGAAATGGTCGTCGGCAAGGCGCTCAGGGACGGCTACCGGGAAAAAGTCAAGCTGGCGACCAAGCTGTCGCCCTGGTATGTGAAATCGTATGGGGATTTTGACCGGATACTAAATGAACAGCTGGCCAGGCTGGATACCGCGTCTATCGATATGTATCTGCTGCACAATATGAACCGGAAATTCTGGGACCTGTATGTCCGGCTTGGGATTTTCCGATTTATCGAAGGCGCGTTGCGTGACGGCCGGATCAAGCACATCGGTTTTTCGTTCCACGACTCGTTGGAAGTATTTAAAGAAATAGTCGATGCCTATGATTGGGATTTCTGCCA
>DOFA01000100.1 GCA_003532195.1 Clostridiales bacterium | reverse complement strand
TGCTCTGCTTGACATCGCCGACCATCAGGCAGTTGCCGTCGCTTACCGCTTGAATGACTGCTTCCTGGATGCTGCTGGTGTCCTGGTATTCGTCGACATAAATCTCCCGGAAACGTTTACGGTAGTACTGCTTCGGTTCATTGCGGCGCAGGATCGCCAGGGCCAGATGCTCAAAGTCAGCGAAATCAATCACACCGGCCGCCCGCTTGTTCTGCGCGAACTGGCGGTCGAGGCCGAGGATCAGTTCAAACAGCAGGCGAACCGGGGGCAGCATCGCCCTGATGTCAGCCTCGATCTGGGCTGCCGGCAGGTTGAACACGGGTTGGGTTTCAAAAATGAATTTCTGGCTGAATTTTTTGGTGCCGCAGCAGCCGGTCAGAAAATAAATCACCTCGGCCACTGTCTGGATCATCAGATCAAGGAAGCCCGATTTCTCCGGCGAATCATTTTTACCGCTCCGCGGCCAATCAATTTCAGCCAGAGCGCCGCTCAGGCAGCGGATGTGGTCCCAGTCCCGGCCGCCGGCAGACAGATAGGCATCCAGATCACACAGGGCTTCCAGGGCAGCCCGAAACAGGCGCTGCTGCTCCAGATTGCGCTTGATGTCGCTGCTCAGCCGGATGTTTTGGGTAAGCAGGTCTTGCAGCTCATCCAGCCGGCTCAGTGCCCGGTCCAGGCGCAGACGAAGCTGGCGCAGCAGCGCCTCCAGATGCGGGCTGGCGGAAAAATCAGAAGCGGCCGCCTCCAGATCCGCCAGCCAGGACGCGACACAGCCTGCATAGTCAGGCAGGCTGCGCAGGTAGGAATAAAGACCGAGCATCAGGTCGCGGACCGGCTGGTCGCTTTTGCTGCTGCCATATCCCTCGGTCAGGCGGTAGAACGCCGCCTTCTTCGCTGCCGTCCGGGCTTTTTCTTCCGGATCATCAGGCGGATTGTCTTCATCGAGGTCGAGCTGCTCATATTGGCTGCTCATCCATTCATCCAAAGTCCGGCGCAAGAGCATATCCATCTCGACGCTGTCTTCGACGCCGAATCCCTGTTCAATCAAGGGCTGGCCCAGCTCATCCCTGGCACAGGTGTAAAAATTGCGGATCACATCCAGGCAGAAGGCATGGATGGTGGAGATCGCCGCACCCGGCAGCAGCGAGAGCTGGCGGCTCAGATGGCGGCGGGCGGCAGGCTCGGCGGTGCTGTCCAGCGCCTCCTGCAATTTGGCCTGGATCTTTTCCTTCATATTCCGGGCGGCGGCATCGGTAAAGGTGACGACCAGAACCGACCGGATATCCAGTTTGCCGTCGATGATCCGCCGGACAATGCGGCTGGTCAATACAGCGGTCTTGCCCGATCCGGCCGCCGCGGATACCAGCAGGTTGCCTGGTTCGGCCATGACAACAGCTGTCTGTTCAGGAGTGAGCTGCATGTTCGGCGCCTCCTTCCCTATTTTCCTGTTCCTGCAGCCGGCAGACCAATTCTTCCCGCTTGTTCAGCCGCTTGCCATCCCCTGTGGGGCGCCCGGCCAGCTGGGGCAGCCAGACATATCCGGCCGGCTGGTCGTCAAAACCGCAGACGGCATGCAGGCTGCAATAGCGGCAGGGAGGATCCCGCCGCGGCAGTTTTCGCGGCGCGACATCAAACCGGCCGGCCAGCAGCTGCCCGCTCAGGTCGCTGATCCGGCGCAGCGTATGCCTGCGCAGCAAATCCAGCTGGTCCGGGGTCATTTTCAAGCTGTGCAGGTTAAACCGCTTATCCAGCTCCCGCCGCAGCAGTTCCGGCAGAGGCCGGGCGCCGCCGCTCAAGGACAGCATGGGCCGGTCAAAATGGAAATAGGCGGCATCATCGGCGACCAGGCCGGGATTGTTTCGGCTGTAGGCTTCCAAATAAGCGGGCAGCTGCAATTCCAAGCCATGGTAAAGGGCATCCGGATCCGCGTATTTATTGCCGCTCTTATAGTCGATAATCCGGAAGCGGGTGTTGCTTTCGTCTGGAAGCAAATCGATCCGGTCTATCATGCCGCGCAACTCCAGACGGGTCCCGTCAGCCAGCCGCAGCGGCCAGCGTTCTGGCTGACCTGGGCCAAAAGACCACTCCAGGCTGACCGGGCGGTACGACTCGCGCAAAAGCTGCCGCAGTATGGCCTCCAAAGACGCCTGGGCCAGACGTTTCGCGCGGCGGCCGGCCGATGCGCGCAGTCCGGTGTCAAAAAACAGGTTCAGCTTGTTCCGGTCAGCTGCCAGCTTCTGCCAGTTCAAGATCCGGGCGGCCAGATCGCTCTGCAGCCATTGCTGCAAAACCAACATGCGGCCTTCTCTGTCGGCCGGCGCCAGACTTTGCAAATCAGCGCCCAATTCCCGCACCGCCAATTCAAGTATGCCATGCAGCAATGTCCCCATCTCAGCTGCTTCCGGCTGCCAGACTTCCCGCTCGCGCAGCGACAGCAGCGAAGTGCCCAGGTGCAGGAAAGGACAACCGGCGTAATGTTCCAGCTGGGAAACGCTGAGAACGACCGGATCGGCGTAAAGACTGCGGACCAATTCCGGCGGCAGACTGACCTGGCGGCGCAAACCGGACTTGGCCCCTTCGCCCAGCCAGGAAGCAGCGGGTTCCAGCGGCAGGCCCGCGTCTCGCAATACGCAGGCCAGCAACGGCCAGTCAGATACGGCGACGTCTGATTCCGCGGCTGATTCCGCGGCTCTTGCGGCCGGATCAGGCAAGGATCGGCCGGAATCTTGCGCAGCAGCCTGTCGGCAGCAGTACTGCAAAAAATACCCGAAGGCCGGGCGCAGGGCATGGAGCCTGGCGTCCGGCCAAACCGGCTGTTCCGGAAGTTGAACGGCAGATCGCGGCGCGGCGGCGGCCAGCCAGCTGAACCAGGTTGAAACAGCCGTTTCCGGAGCTGTCAGATAAAGTCGGCCGGTCGGCATAGTCAGCAGGGTCAATATCATGAAGGCATCCGAAAAAGCCTGGTCCCTGGCTTTGCTGGGGAGCTGGCAGCGCAGCAGCCCGGACAGGGATTGCCGGTCGAGATCTTTCAGCAATCCCTCCGGCACCTGGCCGGGCGGCAGGTCGGCCGCTGTCGCGCCAATCAGAAACAGCGCCCGCGGCTGGCGCAGCATGGCCCGCCGCAAATCGCCGGCCGCGACCTGATCAAGCGAGGATGGGATCATGCCGCTGTCCGCGGTTTCCATCCCGGCAGCCAGCAAATCGCGAAAGGACTGCAAAGACAGCGGCACATCGCCGAGAAGCTGATCCATTTGGTCAAGAATGCGGTTTAATTCGTTCCAGGACTGAACCAAAGCCAGGCCGGCATCCATCTCGCCAGCGGCGGCCAGATCGGCCGACCGTTGCGAGAGGCGTTCAGCCAGCCCATAGTCCAGGAGAAATTGGCGCAGAATCTGGCATTTGGCTCCGCCGGCCGATTCCTGCCGCAGAAGGGATAAAAAAGTCTGCCAGGGCGGGAATGCCCGGTCACGGACCACCAGCAAGCTGGTGTCTGAAAAGCGGCTGTCGTCGGCCAGCTGACCGGGACGCGTGATCCCCCGGGCCAGCATTTCGTTTTCCAGCCGGTCGATCTCATCCAGGCTCAGCGGGCTCAGACCGGAGCGCAGGCAAGCCATGATCGAGTGCAAAGGCCAATTGTGCAGTCCGATATCCAGAAGTCCAAGCACAAACCGCAGCAGGGGTGTGCCGGTCAGCGTCCGTTCAGCATCCAGGAACAAGGGGATGCCATATTCCCGGCAGACTGCCCGCAAGCGCGGTTTATATGCCGGCAGATCGCAGACAGCCACCGTGATGTCACGGTAACGATAGCCTGCTGTCTGGACCAGGCGCCGGATTTCCCCCGCGACCCAGGCCAATTCATCATCGCGGCCGGCAGCGCGGACCAGGCGCAGGTATCCGCCGCCGGGCCGGCCCGCCGGATCCGATTCCAGGCGGCAGCGCCGGCTGCCGAGCAGGCAGGCGGCTATTTCAGCCGGCAAACCGGTCAGCTGGGACGGCAAATGAATCCGCTCCCGGATCGGCATGATTTGTTGAAGCCGCCAGGCAGTTTTCCGGCCAGCCAGAAAATAATCAGCGCCGCTTTCAACAGCCTGACTGTCATCCGGCCAGCATTCGGAGGCGATGGTCAGGGTCACATCAGCGGCGAGCTGATCGAGGGCTTTGATAATTGCATCTTCCTGCGGTGTAAAATCCCGCGTTTGGGCAAATCCGCTGACCCAGACACTGGTCCGGCGCAGCCAATCCAGGCGCCACCAGGGCCAGGGCCAGGCGGCAGCCGGCAGCCGGACCAGTTCCTGCAAAGCTTCACCCAGACGGTTCAGATCATCTTCGGCATCGCCAAGCCCGGTTTCTGCCAAGGCCAGATCATACTCGCGCAAGAGAATCCCTAAATCGTGGGTTTTCTGCTGCAAGGCGATGTCAGGAACGGCCGCGCTCACCGCCAGAAGCTGGGCAGCGGTGATCTGATACCGTTTTAAATCACCCAGGGCCGCGGCAGCCTGTCGGACGAATCCCGGCTGATCAGCCAGATGGCTGAATGACTGCCATTCGGAGGGATTTTTCTTCAAGACGCGATGAATCAGCAAAGCCTGACCAACCGAATCGACCGCCTGGATTGGCTGGCGGCCGATCTCGCCGAGCAGGCGCCAGGCCAGGCGGCGAAAGCTTAGAATTTCGGCCATCATCAAGCCGGGCGAACCGGAGCCGGCCAGATAATCGCGCTCCATATCCATTTTGGTCTGTTCCGGAACCAGAAGTATCGCCCGCCGGTCCGGCCAGGCGGCCGTCAAGGAGCTGACCTCGCGCAGGCACTGCCTGCGCAGGGCATTCTGATCAGTACCGTACAGGATACGCATCAGAGGGTCCTTTCAGCTTTCAGCCGGAGAAATGGTGAGCCGGTCACGGTTTAATCCTGCCAGCATCCGGCTGTGGATTTCCGGCAAGCTGCGCACCAGGGCTACGGCCCGTCCGTGCCAGACAAAGGCATGGTCGGTCTCGCCGTCGCAGATCAGACAGCCATCATGCCAAACCGCATAAGCTAACGTCAGGCGGACGCCATTATAAGCTTGTATCCAAGCCTGGACTTGTATCAGGTCGTCATACCGGCAGGGGTGCAGGTACCGGCAGCGGGCTCCGATCACCGGACTGGCCAGCCCCATCTCCTCCAGACTGCGGTAAGTCATCCCGGCAGACCGCAGGTACTCGGTCCGGGCCAATTCGAACCAGCGCAAATAATTCGAATGATGAACAATTCCCATCGCATCCGTTTCATAATATCGGACGCGGAAGCTGACCAAATGGCCCCGGTTAGAATGATAGACCGGTTTTTGACAATCCTGATCAGCCATGAGCTTGATCCTCCAGTGATTCGAGCTTGCGCCCGCTGGCTGTCCGCATGGTCAGCCCGACGGCAGACAGCCTATCTTGTATCGAAGCTATCTGGTCGTTCCGGTAAACCAGCGGATTTCCGGCAGGGTTTTCGCCAGAGACCGGAACGCCGGCCTGTCTGCATAAGATTTTTCGGATTGCCGGAGCATGTCTATCAGGGTGGGGAAATCGTTTCCGGAGTGGTAACGCTGTCCTTTGACAATCTGCATGCCGCCGCCTCCATCGCCTGGTACCATGAACAGTGCGTGAATTCATGATGCCAACTATCGTATTTTATCAATTTATGTGATATCCTGCAACTAAAGAGTCGGATGATGGTTATCCGTATTCTTTGTTTCTAATTCGAACCGGAGGTCCTGAAATTTGGTTAACAATCATTCTGGCGCGTCAGATGGGCATGTTCTGCCGCGGCCGGCAGCGCTGAAAGCACAGGAAAAGTATCCGCTCCGGCGGGGCTGGATCGGGTATCTGGCCTATTGGTGCGGCATGGCGCTCACGCGAATGGGAATCAAGCTGAGCGCTGAAGGCCTGGAGAATATACCCCGGGATACCCCGTATGTCCTGGCTGCCAATCATGAGACCTATGTCGATGGCATGTGGATCGGCTGTTTTCTGCCGCGCCACCACTTTAAAGTCATGAGCTGTATCGCCGCCAAGGACCTGGAAAACAAGCACGGGTTGCTCGGGCGCCTGATTATCCGGGTGGGACGGGCCATCGCGATCGACCGTTACGGCAATCCGGTCCGCGGCCTGATCATCGCCAAGAAGAAAGTCGACGAAGGCAATATCATGCTGGTGCATCCCGAAGGCACCCGTACCCGGGACGGCCGTTTGGGCGATATGAAAGACGGCGCCGCCTATATCTCTATCAAGAGCAAGGTGCCGCTGGTTCCGGTTTTCATCGACGGCGGGTACGAAATTTTCAACCGTTACATGAAACTGCCGCAGGCACGCGACCCGGTCAGCCACATGAAACGCGAAGTTATTGTGACCTTTGGCAAGCCGTTCAATCCTGCCGAATTCCAGAACGCCCGCGAGATGACAGCCGCATTGAATGACTGGATGCAGGCCAGGTTTCAGGAGAAAAAAATCCGGCGGCTATTTACAGCCCAGGAATAGCTTCAGCGCTGCCAGCACAGGGTTAGCCGGCACGTACCTTCAGGGCTGGATATATCGTATGCTTAATAGAAGGCGAACCGCAAGCCCAAAGGCATGATTTGGAAGCGGATCGCCTTTTTTTGAAAGATTTCGCCGTCATAATTGCCCAGCAGTTCACCGGAAGGCGCTTCGATCAGCCCGCCGGTCACCTGCCAGCAATGGACCGCCGGATCTGACAAGTGCTTTCCTTGCTTGTAGAGCGGGATCAAAGGCAGGATTCGCCGTAACGGCAAACTGTCGACAAGACAGAAGTCCAGCCGGCCATCATCCAACTGCGCCTGGGGAGCTGGATTGAAGCCGCCCCCATAATAGCGTCCGTTGCAGATAGCAGCCAGGATATACTCCGCGCTGGTGTCGACTTGGAACGCGTTTCCTTGTTCATCAACCGCGTCGAGCTGAAAATGCATCCGGTACTTGCGGTCGCCCAGCAAGGCCAGCGCGATCGACAGCGGATATGACAAGCCGCCCAGCCAACGGGCGCGGCTGTTGATCGCTGCTGCCCGCACCTGTACTTTGCTGTCAAAGCCCAGCGAGGTTATATTCAGGCAGATCCGCTCGTCAACCCGGATAACATCGATGAGCCGGATGTCGGGCTGCGGCAGAAGGCCGATCAGCTCGTTCGGGTCAGTCCGGGTCAAGGCAGCCCGGGCGAAATCATTGGCTGTTCCGATCGGCAGAATGCCCATTGCTGAAGCCGTTCCGGCAATCCCATTGGCTACCTCATTGGCCGTGCCATCGCCGCCGCAAGCTATGGCGATCAGGTTTTCACCATACCGGCCAGCCAGATCAGCTGCCAGGTCGATGGCGTGGCCGGGCTGGTCGGTCTGAATCACTTCCAGCGTATGTCCCAGCTGCTGATCCTGGAAAATCCGGTTGATTTTTTGGTCGAACTCCGACCAGCGATGGCGGCCGGCCTGGGGATTGACAATAAAAGCAAAATGCCGGGACTGACCCCTAGATTCCATTGACCGCTCCTTCGCCGGGATTGCCGGTTTCCGGATTGATCGACGGCAGGGCCGGAGAGCCAGCCGAGAGCAGATCCAGATTCTGGCCGGTCATTTCCCGCCATTTCAATTTTTCATGCTGCATCAAACGATTGATTTGATCAATTTCGACCGAACGGCGGATTTTCAAGGTGGTCGTCTTGACCATCTCCTGAAAACTGAAAACGTACTGGTGAATGCTCTTGAAAGAGGGCATCCGCGTGTTGATATCGCGGATCAGCTGCTCCAGATATTGGTGTATGGCATTATCGTCGATGGCTTGGCTCGATTTTTGCTGCATAGCGTCCCGGTCGATTACCAATTTGGCGCTGACCACCACCACGCCGTCTTCATCCTTGTCCCCCCAGACCAGGGATTCCTTGATGAAGGCTTTCTGGTCGATCAAATACTCGATCTCCTCAGGAAAGACCTTTTTGCCGTTTTTTAGAACGATCATCGATTTGACCCGCCCGGTTATGGTCAGGCAGCGGGTTTTCGGGTCCAGCCGGCCGATGTCGCCAGAATGGAACCAGCCATCGGCATCTATAACTTCCGCAGTCGCGGCCGGATCCTGGTAATAACCGAGCATGACATTCTCACCGCGGATAAGGATTTCGCCGGGCTCGCCCGGCTTGTCAGTGTCAAGGGCCAATTCCATGCCCGTCAGCGGCTGGCCGACTGTACCGGCTACAAAAATACGGGAATTGCAGCCGCTGGCGACCGGAGAAGTCTCGGTCAGGCCATAGCCCTGGAGAATCCGCACGCCGATCGCATCAAAAAAGCTGATGATCGCCGGATCGATCGGCGCTGCCCCGCAAATGCCTAAATGCAAACGGCCGCCGAACGCCTGGAGAATTGGCTTATAAATCCGGCGCCGCAAATCGATGCCGATATGCCGCAGCATCTGGGTCAGCGGGATCATCCGGCGAACCAGGCGGTCTTTGCCGGATTTTTTCAAAGATTCCTGGATCTTGTTGTAGAAATTATTAAAGAGAATCGGCACGCCGATCACCATGTCGATGCCGTATTCCTGCATGTTTTTCTGGATGTGGCGCAGGCCGTCGCACTCATGGATGACCGCGCCGACATAGATCGCCATAAACAAGCCGCAGGTATTCTCAAAGGTATGATGCAGCGGCAGCACCGAGAGCATGCGAATACCGGCGGGCAAGCTGACGACGCCGGCCAGGCCCCTGATGTCGGCGCAGATATTGCGGTGGCTGAGCATGACCGCTTTGGCCGTGCTGGTGGTCCCGGATGTGAAAAGCAGCGCCGCCAGGGCATCGGGATCAATCGTGGCCTGATCGTAACGCCGATCGCCGCCGGCGATCAATTTTCGCCCGGCCGCCAGCAGATCCGGCAGTTGATACAGAGCCGGGCTGGTTGGGGAACCCTTTTCCGCGCGACAGGTTTCATCTATCCGCCGGCCCGGATCGGCCCACTCCGCCGTCTGGTCGTCCTTCAGCCGTTCCGGCCGCAGGCAGATCAGGTGGCGCAGCCGCGGCATTGCGGCGGCTGCTTTGACGATGATTCTATGGAACGGTGCGTCATAAAAGACTGCGTCGACTTCGCCGCGGTTGAGCAGCCCGGTCAATTCCTCTTCCGGCAGCATCCTGTCCAGCGGCACGACGACGCCGACGCCATTAATGACCGCAACGTCAGCCAGGCACCAGGCATAAGAATTCTCGCCGACAATCGCCAGCCGTTTGCCGCCCAGCCCGAGATCGAGCAGGGCTGCGCCCAAAGCAGAATAGTCGTCATGAAAATCCTGGTAGGATCGAGTTATCGGCTCCTCGCGCATCTGTTCGCGGAAGCGGAAAGCCGGTTGGCCGCCATATTGGGCCGCGCTTTGATCGATCATCTCGCGCAGATTGGCAAAGGGGCGGATCGGGTAATACTGCCTTCCGGTTATGATTTGCATTTTAATCCTGCTTTCCGGAATGCGCCGGCAGATGCTGGGCGATATAATCGACGATCTGGCTGATGGTCTTGACCTGATCGATCTCTTCATCAGAAATC
This sequence comes from Clostridiales bacterium, assembly GCA_003532195.1. Classification (GTDB taxonomy): domain Bacteria; phylum Bacillota; class Clostridia; order Saccharofermentanales; family UBA5734; genus UBA8949. The sequence goes on along the minus strand of DOFA01000100.1, from coordinate 596 downwards.
CTGATGCCGTATGTTTCTTCGAGATTGATCACAATTTCGAATATGGCCAGTGAATCCAGCCCGATGTCGGTGATCAGCGCCGTTTGCCCGTTGAGTTCCCCAGCTGGCAAGCCGGTCACTTCGGCAATGGTCCGGACGACCTGGTCATAGATTGGCTCCAGTTTGTCTTCAGGCATCGATGGATCCTCCCTGATCATTGGCCGTAATATAGCGGCGGTATTGTGCGCTGATGAATCCAGATATGCCAAGCAGGGTGTCCAGAAGGACCTGGCGCTGCTTCTCATCCAGCGGGCTGGTCAGCCGGTCGACCAGCAGGGTATGGAATTTGTTGTGCATGCGGTAGGCTAATTTGCCTTTTTTGGTCAGGGCGATCCGCACGACCCGGCGGTCGGCCGAATCCCGCTGGCGCTCGACATATCCTTTGCGGACGAGACGGTCAATCGCCACGGTCAGCGTCCCGGTCGTTATGCCCAGGGTAGCCGCCGTTTCGCTCATGGTTCGGTTGCCATACAAACCGATTCCTTCCAGAGTATGCATTTCGGCGACGGATAGGTCATGGAAATAGCCTTTGTTCAGAGCCTTTTCTTCCGTCACCA
>DOFA01000129.1 GCA_003532195.1 Clostridiales bacterium | reverse complement strand
CAGGAAGCCGTCTTGGATGCCGATGTGATCATGGGCTTGCGTATCCAGCTCGAACGAATGCAGAAAGCACTTTTCCCGTCGATCAGCGAATACGCCCGATTTTTTGCCATCGACCAGAAAGCGGTTGCCCTGGCCAAGCCGGATGCGATTATCATGCATCCCGGACCCTGCAACCATGGCGTCGAAATGCCGACTCTGGTTTACGACAGCCCGCAGTCGGTGATCAACGAGCAGGTGACCAACGGGGTGGCCGTGCGCATGGCTATTCTCTACTTGCTTGTCTCCAGGAGGAATAACTGATGAAAATGATGATTCGAAATGGGCGGATCGTTGATCCCTCCCTAGATTTCCAGGGACAGAAAGACCTGCTGATCGAAAATGGCTGTTTCGTCGACCAGTTTGACGGACCGCCGGACCGGATCATCGACGCTGCCGGCCTGACGGTTTTTCCCGGCTTAATTGACGCCCACTGCCATTTGCGCGAGCCCGGCCAGGAATACCGCGAAGACATTGTCAGCGGCACCCGCAGCGCTGCCCGCGGCGGCTTTACTACCGTCGCCTGCATGGCGAACACCATTCCGGTCTGCGACAATGCCGCCGTTGTCCGCTCGATCAAGGATAAGGCCGGCCGGGAAGGCTATACCCGTGTCCTGCCTGTCGGCGCGGTCAGTAAAGGGCTGAAAGGCAAGGAGCTGGCAGAAATCGGCCTGATGGCCGCCGAAGGGATTGTCGCCATCTCCGATGACGGCAAGCCGGTGGAAAGCGCGGACCTGATGCGCAAAGCCATGCTCTACGCCAGCCATTTCGGCCTGCGCGTCATCTCGCATTGCGAGGACCTGAGCCTGGCTGAAGGCGGGCACATGAACGAGGGTTACTGGTCGACCATCCTCGGCCTGCGCAGCATCCCGGACATCTCCGAATCAATCCAGGTGGCCCGGGAATGCCTGCTGGCGGAATACCTCAACTTGCCGGTGCACATCGCCCATGTCAGCAAACGCCGGTCTGTCGAGATCATCCGCCAGGCGAAAGCGAACGGGGCGCCGGTGACGGCGGAAACCTGCCCGCATTATTTCACCCTGACCGAATCTGCCTGCAAGGGCTTCAATACGCAAGCTAAGATGAATCCGCCGCTCGGAACCGAATCTGATGTCGCGGCAGTGATTTCCGGCCTGCAGGATGGCACGGTCGACCTGATCGCAACCGATCATGCGCCGCATCACGCCGATGAGAAGGAACTTGAGTTCGGCCTGGCCAACAACGGCATCGTTGGTTTTGAGACCGCCCTGGCCCTGGGTTACACTTATCTGGTCAAAGCCGGCCGGCTCAGCCTGATCGACTGGCTGAAGACCATGACGCTGAATCCGGCCCGGCTTCTGCAGCCCGAATTGGGCACCCTCCGGGCTGGCCGGCCAGCCGACGCCGTTATCGTCGATCTGGACCATCCGTTCCAGTTTGACCGCAGCACCATGCTCTCAAAATCCCGCAACACCCCCTTTGACGGCTGGGAGCTCTACGGACAAGTCCGCTGGACAATCTGCGCGGGGAGAGTCACTTATGAATAATTTCGCCGACCAACTGGAACAAAAAATCCGCGAAACCGGCAATCCGTCGGTCATGGGCCTGGATCCCGTTCTCAGCTACATTCCGGAAAGCATCCTCTCGGCCTGCCGCAAGGATTTTGCCGATCCGGAAGCTGCGTCCGGCGCAGCCCTTTATGAATTCAACCGGCGCCTGATCGGCAGCGTCGCCGGCCTGGTTCCGGCTGTCAAACCGCAGCTGGCTTATTATGAGGAATATGGTCCGGCCGGCCTGGCGGCTTTGCGCAAAACCATTCAATATGCGCATCAGTGCGGTCTATTAGTCATCGCCGACGGCAAAAGAAATGACATCGGCAGCACGGCACAAGCTTACGCGGACGCCTGGCTGGGCCAGACCCGGCTGGTTGGCGGGACTGAGGCGCCAATGTTCGGCGCTGATGCCCTGACTGTCAACGCCTGGCTGGGCCTGGACGGCATCCGGCCGTTTTTTGACCTCTGCCGGGATCAGGGAAAAGGAGTTTATATTTTGGCCCACACCTCAAATCCATCTGCCGGCGATCTGCAGGACCTGGTCCTGGCGGATGGCCGGCCTTTATACGAAGCACTGGCGGAAAAGATCGCCGTCTGGGGCGAGGAACTGGTCGGTTCTTGCGGCTATTCGTCAGTCGGCGCCGTTGTCGGGGCAACCTGGCCGCAGCAGGCGACCCGTCTGCGCGAATTGATGCCGCGGGCCTTGATCCTGGTCCCGGGATATGGCGCCCAGGGAGCAACTGCCGATGATGCGGCCTGCAGCTTCGGCAACAACGGCGGCGGGGCGATTGTTAACGCATCACGCAGCCTGATGCTGGCCTGGAAAAAACACCAGATGGATCATGAAGATTTCGAACGGGCTGCGCGGCTCGAAGCTATGCGCATGAAGGAGGATTTGAACCGGGCACTTGTAAAAAGCGGGAAGAAGATGATATAATGGGCAAATGTATAATTATAAACTAATTCGTATAATTATACATTCCAACATACTCTAGCGCTCGAGGAGAACCTTATGCCAAAACGCCAGGATATCCATAAAATCATGGTCATCGGTTCAGGCCCGATCATTATCGGCCAGGCGGCCGAATTTGACTACGCCGGCACCCAGGCTTGCCGGGCCTTGAAATCCGAAGGCTTTGAAGTCGTTTTGGTCAACAGCAATCCGGCGACCATCATGACCGATTCGGAAATAGCCGACAAAGTCTATCTGGAACCGCTGCAGATTGATGTAATCGAAAAGATCATGCTTCAGGAGCAGGTTGAAGGCCTGCTGGCCACGCTGGGCGGCCAGACCGGACTTAATTTTGCCATGGAACTCTCGGAAAACGGTTTTCTCGACCGACACGGCATCCAACTGCTGGGAACACCGGCTTCCGGCATCAAAATGGGCGAGGACCGCGAGGAATTCCGCGCCGCCATGCTGCGGATCCAGGAACCCTGCGTGCCTTCCGGCACAGCCGGCAGCCTGGCGGAATGCCTGAGCCTGGCCGACCGGATCGGATATCCGGTCATCGTCCGCCCGGCTTTTACCTTGGGCGGCACCGGCGGCGGCATCGCAGCAACCGACGCGGAACTGCGCGAGATCGCCGCCTCCGGACTGGCTGCCAGCCGCGTGCATCAGGTTCTGATCGAACGGGGCATCGCCGGCTGGAAAGAGATTGAATTTGAAGCGGTCCGCGACGCCCGGGGCAACGCGATCACCATCTGCAGCATGGAGAACCTGGATCCGGTCGGCGTCCACACCGGCGATTCGATTGTCGTGGCCCCGGCCCAGACGCTGACTGATCTGGAGTATCAGAAACTGCGCAGCGCCGCTTTGAAAATTGTGACCGAACTGGGCATTGTCGGCGGCTGCAACATCCAGTTCGCCCAGCATCCGACCAGCGACGAATATGCGGTCATCGAAGTCAATCCGCGCTTGTCCCGCTCTTCGGCCCTGGCCTCCAAAGCGACCGGCTATCCGATCGCCAAAGTGGCCACCCGGATCGCTGTCGGCTACAATCTGGATGAAATCCCTAATGATGTCACCGGCACAACTTTTGCCTGCTTCGAACCGGCAGTCGATTATATTGTCACTAAAATCCCGCGCTGGCCGTTTGATAAATTCGTCACCGCACGCCGGACGCTGGGGACGCAGATGAAAGCCACCGGGGAAGTGATGGCGATCGCCGGCACCCTGGAAGCCTCCCTGATGAAGGCGGTCCGTTCGCTGGAGATCGGGCTGCAAGGCCTGAAAATACCTCAGCTGGCGGCTATAACTGATGACCAGCTCTGGGAACGAATCCGCAAAGCCGACGATATGCGCCTGTTTTCCCTGGCTGAAGGGCTGCGGCGGCATTACTCCATCGAACGGATTTATCAGGAAACCCTGATCGATAAATATTTTCTTGCCAAAATCGCTAACCTGGTCGCAACTGAAGAATCACTCGGGCAGATGCGGGATATTGAGCCGGATCTATTAATAAAGGCCGTCCGGCAAGGCTTTACGGATTCGTGGATCAGCAAGCTGAGCCGAATTCCCGCTGACTTGATCCGCTCGGCACGCCAGAGCCTCGGCCTGGTCCACACCTATAAGATGGTCGATACCTGCGCCGGCGAATATGACGCGGTGACACCGTATTTTTATTCAGCTTTTGATCTGAATAACGAGGCCCTGCCATCCGCGCGCCGTAAGGTTCTGGTTCTCGGATCAGGCCCGATCCGCATTGGCCAGGGGATTGAGTTCGACTACTGCTCGGTGCATTCGGCCTGGGCTTTGCGGGAACTGGGTTATGAAGCGATCATTGTCAACAACAATCCAGAAACGGTTTCCACGGATTTTGACACTTCCGACCGTTTGTATTTTGAACCGCTGACCGCCGACGATGTACGGGCGATTATTGAAAATGAACAGCCCGCCGGGGCAATATGCCAGTTTGGCGGCCAAACGGCAATCAAGCTGGTCAAAGCTGTTTCCGATCTCGGACTGCCGATTTTCGGCACCTCGGCCGATTGTGTCGATGCCGCCGAAGACCGTCAGCGCTTTGACGCCATTCTCGAACAATGCCAGATCAAGCGGCCGCGCGGCACCACGGTCTTTACGGTCGAGCAGGCCCTGCAGGCAGCGGCGGACCTGAAATACCCGGTGCTGGTCCGGCCCTCCTACGTCCTGGGCGGGCAGGGGATGGCCATCGTTTACAGCGATGAAGAAATGACCGGCTATATGCAGATTATCAATCTGACCGAACAGGAGCATCCGATTCTGGTTGACAAATACCTGATGGGTGTCGAGATGGAGGTGGACGCGGTTTCCGACGGCGAAAACGTTCTGATACCAGGCATCATGGAGCATCTGGAGCGGGCGGGCATCCACTCCGGCGATTCGATTTCCATCTTCCCGGCCTATATATCTGAACGGATCCGCAACATCATCGTCGACTATACGGAAAAGCTGGCCCGCTCCCTGCGGGTGATCGGGCTGGTCAATATACAATTCATCCTATACAATGATGAAGTTTATGTGATCGAGGTCAATCCGCGTTCTTCCCGAACCGTACCCTACATCAGCAAAGTAACCGGCATTCCGATTGTCGATCTGGCGACAAGGATCATGCTGGGCGCCAAGCTAAGCGATTTCCCCTACGGTACTGGTCTGTTTGCCCGATATCCGGCCGTCTACGCGATCAAAGCGCCGGTTTTTTCCTTCGAGAAGCTGCATGATGTCGATACCAGCCTCGGGCCGGAGATGAAGAGCACTGGTGAAGTATTAGGCCTTGCGACGACTTATGGCGAGGCCATGTTCAAAGCCATCCTGGCGTCCGGTTTCAAATTTCCGCGCCCGGGCAGCGGCGTTCTCCTGACCGTCCGGGATAGCGATAAGCCGGATCTGGTTCCCTTGGCGGACCGCCTGTTCCAACTGGGATTCGAATTGTACGGCACCGGCGGCACGGCCAATTACCTGAATAAACACGGCATCCCCTGCAATACTGTGCGCAAGATTGAGCAGGGCGGCCCCAATGTGCTCGATGCGATTGCCGCCGGCCAGATAAAAATGCTGGTGATCACCGAAACGCCCCGGAGCAAGGTCAGCGGCGGCAGCGGATTCCGGCTGCGCCGGAAAGCAAGCGAACTGGGCATTGCCGCTTTGACTTCGCTGGACACGCTGGTCGCGGTTATCGACTGCCTGAAACGCAATCTGCAGCCGCAGGATCTGAATCTCTGGGAAATCCGGGAATTTGCCACAATCGTCAAACAAACGCGCCAGAATATTCTGCCGCTCAATGAAATGCCTTTGCAGAACGATATGCTGAAAAAATAGGAGTTGGTTCTCATGGTTAGTCACCCCGGCGAACAAGAAGTCACCAGCGAGCAAAAAGTCCGCAGCGAACAGCAAGTCCGCGTGATCAGGAATCAGCAGCTGAACGAACAGTCGGTCCTTTTAACACTGGAAGCACCTGCAATCGCTCAATCAGCCCAACCCGGCCAGTTTGTCAACCTGGCCTGCAACAAGTTCCTGCGCCGGCCGATCGGCATCATGCAAACCGATCGTAATACCGGCCTGATCAAGATCGGTATCCGTATTCAGGGGGAAGGAACCCGCTGGCTGGCAAACGCCCAACCGGGCGACAGCTTGTCAGCGCTTGGCCCGCTGGGGCACGGATTTGAGTTGGCCAACTGCCGGCGGATCATCACCGTCGGCGGCGGCACAGGTGTTTTCCCATTGTTTTTTGTCCAGCAGCGCTGCCATGAACTCGACCTGGAAAGCATTGCGGTCTGCGGCTTCCGGTCCCGGACGGACAGCGTTCTGACCGGGGATTACGCCGGCTTGGGCTGCCGGACCCTCTTTGCGTCGGACTGCGGCGATCTCGATGTCCCGGGACATGCCGCGCAGGCCTTGCTGCAGCTTTTATCCGATTTGCCCGAAAAGGAAGGGACGGCGATCCTGACCTGCGGCCCGAAAGTCATGATGCAGGCTGTGGCCCGGATCGCAGCGGAATACAAGATCCCCTGCCAGGTTTCCCTTGAAGAGCGGATGGCCTGTGGCATCGGGGTGTGCCTGGTCTGCGCCTGCGCCGTCAAGAACGGCGGGGAGCAGGGAACCTCCTATCAGCGCTGCTGCGTCGAGGGGCCGGTATTCCCGGCGGAGGTGATCCAATGGTCGACTTAAGCACAAACATAGGCTGTGTCCGGCTGGCCAACCCGATCCTGGCCGCGTCCGGAACCTTCGGATTTGGCCGGGAAATGAGCCTTTTCCAGGACCTTTCCGGTTTAGGCGGCATCTGCGCCAAAGGTCTGACCCTCTTGCCGCGTATCGGAAATCCGCCGCCGCGGGTGGCCGAAACCGCAAGCGGCCTCTTAAACAGCGTCGGATTGCAAAATCCAGGGCTGGAAGCATTTTTACGTGAGGATCTGCCTTTCCTGCAGACTCTTGGCTGCCGGATCATCGTCAATATTGCCGGCCACTCGACGGATGAATATCTGGAGATTTGCCGCCGGCTGGATCAAACGCCGGTCGATGCCATCGAATTGAACCTGTCCTGTCCCAATGTCAAAGAGGGATGCATGTTGATCGGCAGCAATGCCCGCCTGACCGAGCGACTGGTCGCCGAAGTGCGGAAAGTGACCGCTAAGCCGCTCTGGGCCAAGCTGACCCCCAATGTCACGTCAATAACCGATATGGCAGCTTCTGCCGAAGCCGGCGGCGCTGATGCCGTGGTCCTGATCAACACGCTGCTGGGCCTGGCCATCGATTACCGGACGCGCCGGCCGGTGCTGCGCAACAATACCGGCGGGCTTTCCGGACCGGCAATCAAACCGGTCGCTTTACGAATGGTGGCCGAAGCTTATCGTGCGGTCCGAATACCAATTATCGGCATCGGCGGCATCATGAACGGCGCGGATGTTCTGGAATTTCTGATCGCCGGAGCCAGCGCGGTTGAAATTGGCACTGCCAATCTGATTAGCCCGACAGCCTGTCATGACATCCTAAATCAAGTGAAAAACTTAGCCGAAACAGAGGGCATCGCCCGAATAAGCGATTATACGGGTACTTTGGAATTGTGGAACCCTTGAACCTGTGATAGATTATATCCAAGGGAGTGATTCCATGTCCGAACAGGAAACCATTATCAGCTGGCTCTTCAAGACCCAGGCCATCCGGGTCAGTCCGCCCGACCAGCCTTTCTGGTATACCTCGGGTACGCTGGGCCCGTATTATGTCAACACCCATTTTCTTTACGGCAGCGAAGCCGCCGCCAATGAACTGCTGACCCTGATCGAAGCCGCGGCCCAAGATCCGCTCTCGATGCCGGCCCGGATCGCCGGGGCAGTCCGGAAGCAATATCAGGAGAGCAAGCTTTATCATGATCTTTGTAATATGATAACCGCCTGGCTGAAAGCTGTCGACTGCGATTTCATATCCGGCGGTGAACGACGGGATTTCTTTTTTTCCATTCCTGCCGCTATCCTTTTAAGAAAGCCCCACTTGAGCCTTTTAAAAAGCGGAACGGCAATCTGGAGCGACTGCGATTTCCGCGGCCAGAAGATCGTCGGCGATGATGAGCTTTCCGGCTTGCGGGCCGCCCATGTCGCCGATCTGGTTACGGAAGCCTCCAGTTACCAAAGGGCCTGGCTGCCCGCCCTGCGCCGCTGCGGCGCCGCGATGCCGGTGACCCTGGCGGTGATCGACCGCGACCAGGGCGGCCGCGAATGGCTGGCCCAGGCGGGAACAGAATTGCTGGCCCTGACCCGCATTGATCGCAGTCTGTTTGCCCAGGCGCTTTATGATCAGCGGATCAACGATGACCAGTTCAGGCAAATAAACCGATTTATCGATGATCCGCTTGATTATATGCGGCATTTTCTGGCTGAACATCCGGATTTCATCCAGCAGCAGCTGGCATCCGGCGGCAAGAACCGGGAACGGGCACTTCTTTGCCTGGAAAAGGGCTATGCCGGAACGAATTGATCGGACATCCGGTGAAAATCTCCACTACGACCTCATTCGATCCCGGAGAAAATCCCTGTCCTTGATCGTCCGTGCCGACGGTTCTCTGGAGATCCGCTGCCCCCTGTGCTTCCCGCGTTCCCGGATCGACCGGTTTGTTCAAGACAAACGCGCCTGGATCAGTCGCAAACGCCGGGAGAATCTGGATGTTGTCAATATTTGTCCATTATCGGCTGCCGAGAAAATACAAGCGGACCGGCTGCTGCCGGATTTAATTCAAGCTGCCCTGCCCCGTTATGCCGGCCCCCGGCCGTCCAAGATCACAGTCCGCGATCAGCGCAGCCGCTGGGGCAGCTGCAGCAACCGCGGCCATATCGCGATCAACAGCCGCTGCCTGCGCCTGCCGCCGGAGCTGCAGCTTTATATCATCTGGCATGAATTGTGCCATTTATCCCAGATGAATCACAGCCCCGCATTCTGGGCTCTGCTGGAATCCTATCAGCCCGGCGCGCGATTAAACCGGAAAAAGCTGGCGCGTTATCGTCTCGTTGAGGAGGAAGAAGAGGTATGAAGCAGATTAATAGCGGCATCGCCGGCGTGGCTTTAGTCACCGGAGCCAGTTCCGGCATCGGCCGGGCATTGGCCGATGAACTGGCACGGCTGAATTACCGGGTATACGCTGCCGCCCGCAGTCTCCCGGACTACTTTGCCGACCCGGCCGCGGAGACGGTATCAGGATCCGGCAGCCTTCGCCCGATTCGCCTCGATGTGACCGACGAAGCCGCCGTGCGGGAAGCTTTTAATCAGATTATCGCAGCCGAAGGCCGTCTGGACTGTCTGATCGAGGCCGCCGGCTATGGCCTGGCCGGTTCAGTCGAAGATACGGCCAGCTCGGAGGCGCGTTCCCAGTTGGAGACAAATTTCTTCGGCGCCATCCACATCCTGCCGCAAGCCCTGGCGCAAATGCGCCGGCAGAAACACGGCATCATCGTCTTCCTCGGCTCTGTGGCCGGATTCCTGCCCATTCCGTTTCAAGCCTATTATTCGGCCAGCAAAGCGGCTCTGACCGCATTATCGCTGGCACTCGCCGAGGAGGTCAGACCCTGGGGCATTCGCTGCCTGCTGGTACAGCCGGGCGACACCCAAACCGGCTTTACCCATTCCCGGGTCATGGCTCAAGCTGCCGGACAAACTGACTATGCCGACCGTTGCGGACGTTCAATTAACCGCATGGCAGCCGATGAAATGCGCGGAACGCCCGCTGAGGTAACAGCCCGCCTGGTTGCCCGTCAAATGCTCCGCCGCCGGCCGCCCTTGGTATACACTCCGGGCGGGCTCTATAAACTTGCGTCCGTATTGATCCGCATCCTGCCGCTCGGGTTATCCCGCCGGATCATCGGCCTGATGTATGCCCGTTAATTATGTGCGATCTTTATGGTAAAATAAGAGCACAGAATTAACTTTCTGAATACCGGTAAACGGGAGAGCGGCTATGTCATCATTATCGGCTGTCAGCAGGCATTGCAGGGGAGACAGGTAATCCCATGTCCATTTTGCTGGTTGTCCTGCTGTTTTGCGCTTTGCTGCTGACGATCACCGGATCACTGCAGCCCTGGCTGGGGGTTCTGATTTCCCTGGCCAGCCTGATCGCGCTCATTCTGCTGACTTATGACCGCAAACAGCAGCAGCGGCAACTGCTGAAACGCCGCCGGGCGCTGCGCGCGGTCTGGGGGATCTCGGTCCGGCACCTCGGCGGTTTGCCCTTGCCTCTCGACACACCGGGATGGCTATTTTTAATGGCCGGACAAATGCAATTTGAGAGCGAACGCAATCAGCTGGAAATCCCCCTGCAGAATATCAAGCAGATTTTGCTGACCACGGCTGAACAGATCCGGAAAATCCCCGACCGCATGCTGTGCAGCTTTCTGCCTTCGATCAGCTGCCACACTTTTTCGGCGCTGCGGGACAAAATTCGCCGCCGGGACAGCATGCTGCGCCGCAACAGCATTCTGATGCTTGTCTACGGATACCCCGACGGCGAGGCCAGCCTGCTGATTCTCGCAGCCGTCTGCCGGCCGAACCAGCTTGACATGCTGCTGCGCCATTCCTCTCTGGCAGGCCAGGTTCAGGTCAGACGGCGTCTTGGTCCGAAAGATATTCCTGTGGTATAATGACCAGAAAAGCGGCGTGAGGTTCAGGCATGAGTTTTGACTATTTGTCCCGGATCCCAACTTCAGCGGAGATCATCGGCCAATATCCGATCAGCGCCGGTCTGGCCGATATTAAAGCCCGCCGCGACCTGGCGATCTCGCAGATCATCACCGGCTGCTCCGACCGTTTTTTGGTGATCATCGGACCTTGTTCGGCCGACAATGAGGACGCGGTCTGCGAGTATGTCAACCGTTTAGGCTTGCTGCAAAAGGAAGTGGAGGACCGCCTGATCCTGATCCCCAGGATTTACACCAACAAACCCCGGACGACCGGAATCGGCTATAAAGGAATCCTGCACCAGCCGGATCCGGAAAAAGCCCCGGACATGATCGGCGGATTGATTGCCCTGCGCAAGATGCACATTCGCTGCCTGAGCGAATCCGGACTGACCGCGGCCGATGAAATGCTTTATCCGGAAAATCACACCTATCTTGCGGATATGCTCAGCTACGTGGCGATCGGCGCCCGCTCAGTCGAAAACCAGCAGCATCGCCTGACAGTCAGCGGCATCGACCAGCCGGCCGGCATGAAAAACCCGACCAGCGGC
>DOFA01000102.1:240-14111 GCA_003532195.1 Clostridiales bacterium | reverse complement strand
GTCGGGCGCTGCTCGGGCGGCATGGCCCGGCGGGCCAACCTGGCCGCGGGTCTGATCGGCAATCCCCGGCTGGTCCTGCTGGATGAACCCACCGCCGGCATGAACGAGGAAAACCGCGACCTGATCCTGGGAACCATCGGCGGCCTGCGCGGCAAGGGCTGCATTGTCCTGCTGGTCAATCATTATTACAATGAGCTGGCCGCTGTCTGCGACCGGATCATCACCCTGAAAGACGGCAGAGTCGCCGAAGAGGGCGCCAATGCTTTTTAAACTGCTGCGCCTGTATGTACAGGAGTCCTGGAACAGCCGCTCCCTCGGCTATCTGGCCCTGATGTTCCTCCTGACGGCTTTTCTGCTCGGCAGCCTGCCGGAAGCCGGCAACGGCGGGCAATCGGAATTCTTCCAGCCGGTCAGCGTGTCGGTCGTGGATGAAGATCAAAGCCTGATCTCTTTCACGCTGGTCGACCAGTTCGCCGATATCAGCCTGATCGACCAGATTTACCTCGACGATCTGGACACTGCCCGCCGACGGTTGGATGGCAATGAAATCCTGCTGATCCTGGTTATTCCGGCTGGCTTCTACGAACAAACGGTTCAGGGACAGGAACGTTCCGGCCTGAGCGTTTACCTGAATGAAAATATGCCATCCGAGGCAACCGTTTTTGTCCGTCTCTTGAAAAATATTTCCGGCAGCGTCGAAGTTGTCCAGGCCTCTCTTTATGCCTTTCAGGATGCGCTCCGGCCTTTGGCGGCCGATACGCACGACCTTTCCGACAAAGCCAACGCCGCGGGGGTTGACCTGGTTTTTAAGCTTATAGGCCGGAAAAGCATCGTCCGGGTCAACGAAGAAACCAAACTCAGCACCTCCCGCTATGTCGTCAGCGCCCTGGCTTGCCTGCTGGCCATGCTGACAGCGCTGCTGGTCCTGCTCCAGGTGCAGCAGGAGCGGCGCAGCGGCTTGCACGAGCGCCTGCTTCTGGCGGGCGTCCCCTGGTGGCAGCTGATGCTGGCCAAACAGCTGATCGGCCTGATCTGGCTGGCAGCCGGTTTTGCGCCGCTGCTGGCGGTTCTTTTCCGGTATTACCCTGATGCCAGGCGCTGGCCGGTCATTCTGGCCATAATCTTGCTTTATTGGACCGCCTCGGCGTTTTGCCTGATCCTCGGTTACCTGGGACGGACCAGCGAGACCTTGCTTATGGGCGCCTGGCTGGGCATCCTGGCACTGCTTTTGCTGGGCGGCTGCATCTATCCGCTGCAGCTGCTTCCCGGCTGGCTGCAGCCGGTCAGCGCCCTGTCGCCGGCACGCTGGTCTTTTGCCCTGATCTACGCCGATTTGTCCGGGCAGGGAACTTCGCTCCCGGCCGCTCTGGCCCTGGCCGGCATGGTCTTGCTGCTGTCAGCCGGCAGCTGGCTGGCTTGCCGGCGCGCCCGGCCGGCGGTCTGACGGGCACGGTCGGGAGGGCGCCATGCGATTTCTGCGGCTATTGTCCTTAAAAATACTCGACCTGCTGGCCATGCGCAGCCTGCTGATCGTCCTGCTGCTGGCGCCGCTGGCGCTGGGACTGCTGGCCGGATCAGCCAACCTGGCCAACCAGGAGCCGGATATCCGGCTGGCAGTCGTCGACCGGGACCAGACAGATGCCAGCCGGACCCTGATCGCCCGCCTGGCGCAAAACGGCTGGGCAGTAACGGAAACCGATGGCGCCGCGGCAGAAAAAAGCCTGCTGCGCGGGCAGGTCGACGGCATCGTCACGATTGAGGCCGGTTACGCGGGAAACCTGACGACCCTGGCCGAAGCCAAGATCACCTATGTCCAGGCGGAAGGTTCCCTGGTGACCGCCCTGGTCCGGGAAGCGGTCGCCGCGGCTGTCCTGCCGGAATACAGCCGGAAATCGCTCCTGGCGGAATTGCGCCGGCAATACGAAGCGGCCGGCCTGCAACCGCCGGAGGATCTGGAAACGAGCTTTGCCGCTGGCGTCTCGTCGTACATCGACGGCCCGGCCAAACTGCAGATCGACTACATCGGCCGCATCAGCACGACACCGGCTCTGACCTTTGTTGTCTCCGACTACTCGATGGAAGTCTTTTTCTTGTCCATCTATGCCATCCTCGGCACGCTGACCCTGAGCCAGGCCGGCTTGCGCCGGCGGCTGGCCGCGTCCCGGCGCGGCCTGGCCCTTGATTACGCCCTGTCCGTCACGGCTTTATTCCTGCTCGGAATGACGCAGATTTTCGTTTTTACCGGGGCGATGCGCCTGCTGATGGCAAGTCCGTTCCGGATCCGGGAGATCCTGCTGCTGGCTGTCTACCTGGTCCTGATCCTCGGCCTGGGCCAGCTTTTCACCTTCATCAATCCCAGCCTGCGCCTGTATCTCAGCCTGTTGATCCTGCTTCTGCTCAGCGTTGCCGGCGGCTGCTTCTTCCAGCTTTCGGCCGCCCTGCTTGGCAAAATCGGCCAATACACGCCGCAGGGCTGGGTTCTCAGCCAGATCAAAGGCTATGATTCCCTGCCCTTTACGATGCCGCTCGCCCTGTCCGCCCTGTTTCTGGTGCTGGGATATCTCCTGCAAAAACGGCAGGTCAGCCGCGACGACTGATCCCCGGCGATCCGCAGCTCATCTGCCGAGCTGATCTGTAACCCTGCATTCACTCTGTACACCCGGCTTTCCGGAAGGTACAATGGAATCAGTTTGTTGGATCTGCGAGGTGAATTATGCCGATCGAAGCGACGACCCGAATTGATTACGAAGCATACCGCGAGTACTACCTGTTTAATTTTCTGCAGGGCAAGCGCTCGGTCTGGCAGGCCAGGATCCTGTTTATTTTTACACCGCTTCTGGCTCTGATTTTCCTGGTTCTTTTCCTGCTCAATCCGCAGGATCTGGTCAATCTGGCCGGCATGGCCATCATGCTGGTCATGGGTCTGCTTCTGGCCCTGATCATCCTGGTTATCCCGAAACGCTATTACCGCTCGGTCGAACAGGCGCTGATGGTCCCCAACCATTATGTCTTTGCCGACGATCAGATGACGGTTCAGCCGGAGAGCGATCCCCTGGACGAACCGGTGGTTTTCCGCTACGAAACGATCCTCAAGGTCCATGAAACCGCCTATTATTTCTTTTTATCCCTGAGCAAGGGGCAGTCCTGCATCGTCGGGAAAAATGATTTCACGTCCGGCACACCGGCAGAATTGCGCGAACTGCTGACCGAAAGGCTGGGCGAACGTTTCATTATAACCAAGTCCGCCGAAAAGGCTGCCCAGGCCTGATCCGAGGCCTCCCAAGGCTGATCGGACAGGCCGGCAAAACCGAAATCTGCCGTTCAGCCAATCACGCCGGGTTCTTCACAATTGGCGATTTCCTGGATCTGGTTCTTTTCGTCGACAAAAACAACCGTCGGGCAGTGCGCCGGCGCTTCTGAATCTGCAAGCTGGCCGAAGGCCATGATGATGATTTTGTCGCCGATCCGGATCTGGCGGGCGGCGGCGCCATTCAAGCAGATCACGCCACTGCCGCGTTGACCCGGAATGACATAGGTTTCCAGGCGGTTGCCGTTGTTGATATCCGCGATCAGGACCTTTTCATAAGTCAGCAGGCCGGCGGCGTCCATCAGTTCCTGGTCGATCGTGATGCTGCCGACATAATGCAGATTAGCTTCGGTAACGGTGGCGCGATGTATTTTTCCTTTTAAAACAGTCAGCAACATGGTTCAGCCCTCTTCCGGTATAAAAGTCAGGTTGTCAATCAAGCGGGTCCGGCCGATATAAACTGCCGCCGCCACCAGAACGCTGCCGGCAATACGGCTGACCGGCTGCAGGTTCCGGCTGTCAGCGATCTCCAGATAGTCGGCTCGCGCCAGCGGTTCGCCCGCCACTTCATCAGCCATGATCCGCCGAATAGCATCGGCGTCCCGTTCACCGGCCAGCAAGGCCTGCCTGGCCTGGCCAATGGCTCGCGGAACCACCCGGGCTGCCTGCCGTTCGGCCGGACTCAGATAAGTGTTGCGTGAACTCAAGGCCAGGCCATCCGCTTCGCGGACGATCGGGCAGCCGATGATCTTGACCGGGAAATTCAAGTCACTGGTCATCTGGCGGATTATGGCCAGCTGCTGGGCATCTTTTTCGCCGAAATACGCCCGGTCCGGCTGGCAGATGTTAAATAATTTCGCGACGACCAGACAGACGCCGCGAAAATGGCCCGGACGGCTGGCTCCGCAAAGGTGGTCGCCGAGCAGGCTTACGTCGATACCGGTCAGGCTGGCGGACGGATACATCTCGAGCGCGTCCGGCGCAAAGACCCAGTCGGCGCCGGCATCCTGGCAAATCTCCAGGTCCTGCGGCAGGTCGCGCGGGTAACTGGTAAAGTCCTCCCGCGGCCCGAACTGAGTCGGATTGACAAAAATGCTGACGATCACCCGGTCGTTCTCCCGGCAGGCCCGTTCAATCAGGCTGCGATGTCCGGCATGCAAAAAACCCATCGTCGGTACCAGTCCGATGCTCTGGCCATGGTCCCGGGCATCCCGGACAACCGCGTGAATCGTTTCGATGCTGTGATAAAGGATCATTCGGTGCTCTCCTTCCGGTGATAAGACTGCTCCGGCCCGGGAAACTCGCCGGCACGGACAGCTGCCGCGTAAGCGCGGACCCCTTCGCGGACGGTAGCGCCGGCATCGGCAAAGACCTTGACAAAGCGAGGCTGGCGGTCGCCGTATAGACCGAGCAGATCATGCAGGACCAGAATCTGGCCGTCGCAGCCGGGTCCGGCGCCGATGCCGATGGTTGGCACCGACAAGGCCTGGGTGATTTCACCGGCCAGTTCCTCAGGAATGCATTCCAGAACGACGGCAAAAACCCCCGCTTCCTCCAATCGCCTGGCGTCGTCGAGCAGGCGGCCGGCAGCAGCCTGATCCCGCCCCTGGACCTTGAATCCGCCGAAAACATGGACCGACTGCGGCGTCAGGCCCAAATGCCCCATAACCGGAATCTGGGCCCGCACAAGGCCGCGAATCTGCGGCAGGACATTTGACCCGCCCTCCAGTTTGACGGCTTCGGCGCCGCCTTCCTGGATCAGTCGGCCGGCGTTGCGGATCGCCTCGCTGACCGACACCTGATAGGACAGGAACGGCATATCGCCGACCATCAGGGCTTGGCTGGTGCCGCGCGCCGCTGCCCGCGTATGGTGAACCATGTCTTCCATCGTCACTTGCAGGGTCGTCGCGTATCCCAGGCAGACCATACCCAGGGAATCGCCGACCAGGATGCCGTCAATGCCGCATTCGTCAACCAGGCGAGCGGTCGTATAGTCGTAAGCTGTCAGCATCGTCAGCCGGTTGCCCGAGTCTTTCATTTTCTGGAAAGTCGCCACAGTCGTTTTCATGAAGTCACCCCCCGCAGAGACAAAATGAGCAGGCCCTTAAGCAGCAGATCCGGTTCGTGGTGCAGATAGGAACGGCAAAAGGGCAAAACCAGGCCGGCCAGGCCGCCGGTGATGATCCGGTTCAGCCGGGCGGCCATCTGAGCTTCAATCTGATCCGTCAGTCCGTCGATCATGGCCGCCGTCCCCCGGATGATTCCGCTTTTCATGCACGCTGCCGTGCTGGTTCCGATCAGGGGGACATCCGGCGGCGGCGCCGAAAGCTCCAGCGGCGGCAGCTGGGCGGCGGTCCAGCCAATCAGCGGCAGCTGCGCTGCCAGGTGATGCAAAGCGCAGGCCGCAGTCTGGAGGCCGGGGCTGATCATGCCACCGATAAAACAGCCCCGGGCGTCAACGACGCTCAAAGTGGTTGCGGTGCCCAAATCGATCACCGCCAGGGGGCCGGCATAGGATTCATACGCAGCCAGCGCGCAAACCAGACGATCGGCGCCGACAGTCTCCGGCTGTTCGACCGCCATGTCCAGCCCGACCGAACGCCAGTCAGCCAGGATCGGATCTTTTCCGGCAATCCCGGCCAGGGCTGTTTGCACGGCCGCGGTAGCCGCAGGCACGACCGAAGCCAGAGCCGGCCGGCCAAATTCAGTGGCGGCCGGATCGCAGCTCCTGCCGGCCAATCCGGCTCGCAGCCAGTCCGCCGTCGCCGCGGCCGAACGCCTGGCGTCGGTTGGCAGATGATCCCTCCAGACCAGCTTTTCATCCTGAAACAAGCCGAAGCCGGTTGTCGTATTGCCAATATCCGCCGTTAAAACAAGACGCGGTTTCATAATCCAGGCTCTGCGCCGGCGCCGACCAGGCCGGCAATCCCGTCCACGATCGCCTCCGCCAGCGTTTCTTTCGGCTGTTCCGGCAATTCGACAGCCTGATCTGGCGCAACCAGCCAGACCCGGCCCGTCGGACTGGCAAAATTATCCAGATAATTGGCCACAACCAGATCCAGGTTTTTCTTCTTGAGTTTCAAGCGGGCATTCTCCAGCAGGTTTTCGCTTTCCGCCGCAAAACCGATCAGTTTCTGTTTCGTTCGCAGCCGGCTGATTTCCTGGAGAATGTCGGTCGTCGGTTCCAGGTTCAAGATCAAGCCGGCCGAATTTTTCTTGATTTTTACCGGGCTCCGGTCAGCCGGCCGGAAATCGGATACGGCCGCGGCGGCAATCAGCCAGTCGCAGGCTCCGAACAAGCGGCGTACGGCGTCAGCCATCTCGGCGACGGTGTCGACCCGAACCAGATTAACGCCGTCCAGATCCAGAGCTGAATTGGCCAGCAACAGCGTCACGCTGGCTCCCCGGTTGCGGCAGGCCCTGGCCAGCGCCACGCCCATGCGGCCGGATGACGAATTTGATAGGAAACGGATCGGGTCGAGGTACTCGCGGGTCGCCCCGGCTGTGATCAGGATGGTTTTCCCGGCCAGTGTTTTCGGACAGAAAAAAGCTTCCACCGCTTCAAGAATCGCCGGTACTTTCGCCAGGCGACCCTTGGCCATGACGCCACAGGCGAGCATGCCTGCTTCAGGTTCGACGAACTGGCAGCCGCGCTGCAGCAAAGCGGCCACACTGGCCTGGCAGGCCGGATTCTGGTACATGTTGACATTCATTGCCGGCGCGAACAGCACCTTATCCGGCGCCGCGGCGGCGAGAATCGAGCTCAGGAGATCGTCGGCAATGCCATGGGCCGCCTTGCCGAGAATGTTGTAAGTAGCCGGGGCGATCAGGATCAGGTCGCTGGTCGTGCCCAGGTCGATGTGCGTGACCCGGGTGTGGTCTTCGTCCGCGAACATGTCCGTATGGGCTTTGTTATGCGTCAGTGTTGCGAAAGTCAACGGGGAAATGAAAGACGCGGCATTGCGGGTCAGAACCGCATGGACGTCATGTCCGGCCTGAGTCAGGGCGCTGGCCAGTTCGGCAGCCTTATACGCGGCTATGGAACCGGTTACACCCAGTGTGATTTTCTTTTTCATCCCGCAACACCCCCTGCCGCCCGATCGGCTGAAAAAAGCTACGAATGTCGATAGCATAGTCAGCGCCGGTCCGTCTGTCAAGATCTTCGAGCGAAGTCTGAGTAAAAGCGCGAAAAAGAAAGGATTTTCGCTTAATTTGTTGTTGAAATTTGATCCGTTTGGCAGGTCATCTGACGGGTCATTGTTATTTTGCGGCAGTTATGTTTTCATTAAATCAGAACATCGCTCCGGCAAAGAAAGCAGGCTGCATATGGAAAAGCATTGGCAGGGTCTGGATTTTCTGCGTGGTCTGGGAATATTCTTTTTGTTGGTTTTTCATTCGGCTTTTTACTATTTCGGCGGCCTGTGGGATCTTGATCTGGATAACCCGCCCCTGATCATAACCATCATCGGATTTCTGCTGATGTTTGCCGGGATGTTCGCCATGATCAGCGGCGCCGCGCACGGCATCGGTATCTTGCGGTTGTATCGCCGTGACCGCTGGTCTCTGAAAAAAATTCTGCGTAAGAAAGCTGTCTCCGCTGCTTTTATGCTGATTATCGCTTATCTTTATTTCCTTCTGACCGGACCCGGTCTGGCGGTCTTTGACCAGCGGCGCATGGATAACAGCCTCCTGGTCGAACTGATCCGCAGCGGCCGTTTGGCCGGCATCAGCCTGGAACGCTTTTTCTATGTCGACAGCCTGGTCATGATCGGCAGCAATATCCTGCTGGTCTCCCTGATTTGGATCTGGCTTTTGAAAACCGGCCGGCTGCGCCCAGGTGTTCTCCTGGGGCTGGCCGGAACCGTCATGGCCTTGACGCTGTTGCGCTTGCCGCTTTATCCCTACTATCGCGAACAATTTGCCGCCGGCAACTGGTTCCCGGTGCTGACGCTGTTCTGGCTGGTCAATAAAAACAACCCGGTCATGCCGTTCCTGGCTTTTGGCCTGCTGGGCTCCTGGCTGGGATTGTGCCTGGAGGAAGGCCGCTCCCGCCGGCCGGCCCTGATTCTGGGAATCGTTTTGGCAGCGACCGGCCTGACCCTCTATGTTTTTCTTCCGGACACCATGCTGCAGCGGGAAATCGACCTGAAATGGTACAGCATCATGTTAACCCAACTCGGTTTATTTCTCCTGTTGATCCTGGGATCGCTGGCGCTGTTTGATCGAAAAGCCCGGGAACAGACGGCAGCGGCGCCGACCGGCTGGTTGTGCCGCTTTTTGTGCCGGTTCAGCTATGCCGGCCTGACCGCCTTTTTCTGGGAAAGCGTCCTTGCCGCCTTGGCCTGGCGGCTGCTGCTGCGGATTTTCCCGGGGCTGCAGTTTGACATTGCCGGCGCCCTGCTCTTTGGCTTCTCCCTGGCCCTGCTCTGGGGGTTCTTGCTGCTGCTCTGGGCAAAATGGCATTTTGCCGGCTCGATTGAATATTTCTACGGCCTGGTAGTCGGCAAACTGGGACGGTTCAGCAGCAAATCGTCCAAGCTCAAATCCGGTTCCTGAAAGGATCAAGACCATGGCTTTGCTGCGTAACCTGGCGGATCTGATACGCCTGAACTGGCATTTCTGCCGTTTTTCCGAGCGGCAGATCCAGCGCTATCACCAGCGGGCTGTTTTGCGGCTGCTGGCCATGGTCCGACGCAAAAGCCCTTTTTACCGGGAACTTTATGCCGGCCGGGAAGTTCGCGGCCTGCCGGATTACCGCGGTTTGCCCACAATCAGCAAATCCCTGATGATGGCCCATTTCGACCGACTGAACACGGCCGGGCTGAAGTTGGATGAGGTGCTGCGGTTTGCCCTGGCCAAGGAAATGGCTCACGATTATCTTGGCTATTATCAGAATCGCTATGTCGTCGGCCTGTCCAGCGGCACCAGCGGCAACAAGGGCATCTATGTCACCGACCGGCGGCTGACCCAGCGGCTGCCGGGCGTATTTCTGGCGCGCGGCGGCATACGCCTGAGGGATCTGCCGGTGCGCATCCTGTTTATTCTTCGGGTTTTCAGCCAGGGTTTCGCCGATATCAACGCGCCCTTGATTCAGCTGCGCTATCTGCCGTCGATGACCGAGTCAGAGAAAATCATCGCTGTCTGGAACGAAACGCGGTCCAACATCCTGATGGCGCCCCCCTCCCTGCTGCGCCAGCTCCTGCCCTATGCCGGGCAGATCAACCGGCCGCCGCGGCGGATCATCACCTACGCCGAAGTTCTCGAACCGGAGGAAAAAAGCCGTATATCCGCGGCTTTCCGGGCACCGGTCGTCGAGATCTACCAGGCCAGCGAGGGGCAGATCGCCAGTCCCTGCCGCTGCGGCAGCCTGCATATCAACGAGGATCTGGTCTATGTCGAGCTGCTGGCGGCAGACGGCCGGACGCCGGTCACACAACCCGGCGAGCGGGTGGCCCGCATGCTGGTCACCAATCTGGTCAATACGGCGCAGCCGTTGCTGCGCTACGAAATGAACGACATCATCGAGCTGGGCGGCCCCTGCCCCTGCGGCAGCCATTTCCGGGTGATTGGCCGCATTATCGGGCGCAACGACGATGTCCTGCATATACGCACCCTCGCCGGCGGTCTACGGGCGGTCTATCCTGATCTGGTCAGCCGCTGGATCATCACCACCGACGACCGAATCCGGGAATTTAGCGTCGAACAGGACGCCGACGACCACCTCGCGATCACGCTGGATCTGGGCAGCCTGGCTGAGCCCGGAGACGGCAGCGCCGGTGATAGTGCCGAGGATATCAGCAACCGCTTGCGCCGGCGTTTCGAACAGGAGCTGGCGGCTTTCGGCGTCGACTGCCGGCTGGATATCAAATTGCAGCCGATTGTCATGCCGACGGACAACCGCAAGATGAAACGGTTCCGCTACCAGGTACCCGGGGTCTTCCCGGAGCCTTCCTCAGGTCAGGCTGATCAGCCAACTTGACAGGTTTAATCGGCAGGTGTATTTTATAAGTGCCTTTTAGTGGCATGTTTGCCATTTATTCATATGTATTATTGGCATTCATGCCACTAATCCATAGATACATCTAAACTTCTACCACGTAGTGCCAAATTCAAGGGCCGAAAGGAATACTATGGAACGCAGCATCATGAAAGATTTAAAAGCCTGGAAAGCATCAACTCGCCGCAAGCCTCTGATCCTGCAAGGCGTTCGTCAGTGCGGCAAAACGTATATCCTGAAAAAACTGGGGCAGGAAAACTACCAATCGACCGCATATTTCAATTTTGAAGGCCAGCCGAAGCTTTGTGAAGTATTTCAAAAAAACCTGGATACCAACCGGATTATTTTCGAACTGGCGGCATTTTCTGATATCAAGATCAAACCGCAGGAAACCTTGATTATTCTGGATGAAATTCAGCTGTGTCCGAAAGCTCTGACTGCTTTAAAATATTTCTGTGAGAATAATAACGATTATCATATTGTGTCAGCTGGTTCATTATTGGGAATCCAATTAGCTGAACCGACTTCCTTTCCGGTCGGCAAAGTCAACCTGCTGCATCTGTATCCTTTGAGCTTTGAAGAATTTCTTCTCGCTTGCGGGCAGGAGACTTTAATTGAATATACAAAAGAGTTAGGCCTTTCCAGCGTCATTCCGGAAATTATTGCCGACAAAATGCTCTCATTCTGGCTGGATTACCAAATCTGCGGCGGGCTGCCCGAAGCTGTCAGCGTGTATATTCAAGACCGTGATGTCCAGGCGACAGATCAAATCCTGGATGACTTGCTGGTGCTCTATGACCGTGATATCAGGAAGCATGCCCTGCCCCTGGACGCACCAAAAATCGATCTGGTCTGGCATTCAGTTCCCTCACAGCTGGCACGGATCAAAAACAAATTCATTTATAAGGAAATCGCCGACGGCGCCCGCGCCAGAGACTATGAGAATTCCTTGCAATGGTTGATTAACGCCAGCATGATCCACATGATCACCCATATTTCTGCACCTCGGATCCCGCTGCCGGCTTATGAGGATACACACCACTTTAAGCTGCTGACTTTGGACATCGGTCTTTTACGCCGTCTGTCACGGTTGTCAGCAAACAGCATTATTCTTTCCGACAAGCACTATGCTGAATTCAAGGGAGCTATTGCGGAAAACTTTTTTGCTCAGGAGATGCTGGCCTATGGTTTGTCGGATCTGCATTTCTGGACCTCCGGCAACACGGCTGAAGTTGATTTCGTCGTCGCCAATGACAGCCGGATTATCCCGGTTGAAATCAAAGCTGCCGACAATGTGCGGGCCAGGAGCCTGTCTGTCTATCAGGAACGCTATCAGCCGGAAATCAGCGTCAAGGTATCCTTGAAGGGTTTATCATACTCAGCCGGGAATCGGTTGCTGTGTTTGCCGCATTATCTTTTATTCCGTTTCAAAGAGCTGACTCTGCAGTGATGCAAATAATCGTCGCAAGCAGATTGATTATTATACCAACCTGACGTCCAAACTCTTGCCCAAACCACGGGCGACCTTACGCAGAAATCCGATCGATGGGTTATAGGCGCCGCTTTCCAGCCGGCTGATATCGCTTTGTTTGGTTCCGACTAAATCCGCCAGTTGAGCCTGGGTCATTCCTGAGTCAATGCGGGCTTGAATAAGCTGGACGATCAAAGTATATTCTGGCCCCAGTTCATCATATGCGTTCTTCAATTCACTATTTTCTAATAATCGCTTTTTCGCAGTCTGCCAGTCCATTATGTATTCCTCCAGGTAAAGTCGAGTGATAACTTATGAGTTTGAGTTTGTCAATATAATTCTTAACTTCCTGAAAAATTAACTCTCGACTCCCGCTTACGCTTCATCCGCCCGGCCCTTCAGGAATTCCAGAATCTCAGCCAAGGTCCTGTCGGTGGTTTCAAAGGCATCAATCAGTTCCTTCTTCTGCAGCTCCCTGCGTTTCTTCATCAGGGCTTCAAGCTGGAGGTGCGGGAAGTACTTAAAAAAGTTGGCGTTGATAGCATTTCACCTGGACTGTCATACAAGCCGATATTTCGTCGCTGGTCCTGATCCTACTCGCATGATCTTACCTTCCTCGACCAGTCGGGTCAGTAGTTCATACGCCTGGGACCGGCTCAAGCCTATTTTTTTCTCAACCTTGGACCGGTTGATTTCCTGATATTTGGCAAGGAAACTTAAGACCTTGTCCTCTTCCGTCATTTTTTCTGGCATGTGAAGGACTGGCAGGGTAATACAAATTCTCGATTCATCAATCTTGAATATCGGTTTTTCTTCAGAACCGGCATAGGCGTCCTTGATCCGCAGAACACCGGTACCAAATAGTTCAATAATTCCCAATCGATAAAAAACGTTGGCCAAGATTTGATTTCTCGGCATTGAAATAAGATCATTGAGGTAATTTTCTTTAGTGATACCGTTGGGCAATCCGCCTGGCGATGTAATATCAATCCTGTCATCAAACATGGCTATCTGGATACTTCCGCCCATACGATAGTCTCTGTGGACGATCGCATTGGCGACAGCTTCCCGGAAGGCTGCATCCGGAATTCTCACCTTGCTGACTCTTTCAAATCCTTCAATAATCTGGAAAGGTTTATAATAAAGTTGAAACATTTCGACAGCTTTCTGGTATTGTATCAGAGCTGAAACATTTTCCAATCTGTTCTGATCGAGGATTATAGATGTTGTCGTACCGAACCGAACAATGTCTGTTGATGCGTTAGCATGTGAATTTTGATCAGACAGCAATTCTGCTGCAATATTGAACTTACTGTCTTTTAGCAGACCCAGGGTAATCATGACGTTTTTATCAAATTGTGTGATGCCCAGCTTTTCTTGCAGAAATCTTTCCAGTATTTTAAATTCAAGCTCCTGGTGGTTGCTGTCCGTAGCATCATAAGTCAAGTTCCTTTTCTGGAGCATCAAATTAAACAGTTCGTTTTCGTCAACTTGGGTGGTGGCTGTATCCATCCGTCGGTAAGCCTGTCCTTTAAAAAGATAAGGTACATTTTTCCCGCGCCTGACGTCGAGCTCGATGATTTTCAGATGTCCCACCAGGATCTCTCGGATTTCATAATCCGGTCTGGGCGTAATATTGTCATTAATGGCATTCTCCAGAGACAATCGGGTGGCTTGGACGTCTTCAACACCGATAATCGTACCATCATCTTTAATACCAATAATTATCTTGCCGTCATGATAATTGGCATAAGCACTGATTGTCTTCATCAGAGAATGGGTCATTCTCTCCTTAAATTCTAAACTCATATTCTCGTGATCAGGATACATCATCTGGCATCACCCCCAATTATCAATATAGATTATCGTTCGCAGAAAGTCAACGATATTTGATTGAATCGTTTGGATATATCATCGATTATACATTAATAGAATGTTATCGTTTTTATATTTAGTCGATTATATGATTATTGGCAATAATCGTTTGTTATTGCTAACGATCAATCAATCTTAACTTCCTGAAAAATCAACTCTCGACTCCTCTTACGCTTCATCCGTCCTGTCCTTCAGAAATTCCAGAATCTCAGCCAAGGTCC
>DOFA01000102.1:0-180 GCA_003532195.1 Clostridiales bacterium | reverse complement strand
TCTGACGTTCGATTTTCTCTTCGATGCCGATCTGAATGCGTTTCATTTTGTCTCCTCTTTTTTCTCCAGACCGCTAAGTGTCTGGCTGATTTCATTGGCAGCTGCCCGGACATTCGGCTCAGTAATCGCAAAGGCTTTCAAGATCTCTTTCTGTATGGCCGTGACCGCATGGTCCAGGCG
>DOFA01000165.1 GCA_003532195.1 Clostridiales bacterium | reverse complement strand
GGATGTATCCTCCGGTTTCCGAGATCTGTGTTTGCACCAGGCTGGTGTAGACTTCGACGTCCAGGTCGCCGTATGGTGTTTCCATGCGCGTGATATGGCGGTTGCCGGCGGTAAAGGTTAGCTTCATCCCGTGGCTGCCGGTGCGGATCAGGGACACCGTTCCGTCGTCGGCGATGCGCATGGTGGTCTGTGTGCCTTCCATGCCGGTGGCCGTGCTTTCGTCATAGACCACATACCAGGCCGGGTCGCGCCGGTAAAGCCGTCCTTCGGTTGTCAGGCGAATCGCTTGCGGCTTGTCTTGGTCATTCCATTGCTGTCCCTCGATTGTGAGCAGGACATTAGGTTCCATGCCTTCTGTTCCCCTTTATTTAGACGTATCAGACTGAGTCTTGTTCGATATCGACCTGGCAGGCGCCATCGATGGTTTCGCCGAGAAAGGCGCCGCCGAGTTTTTCAAACCGGCTGACGCTGTCGCTGGTATAATAACGGTGCCAGCCGGGCGTCGCTGTTTCGTTGAGAATGCCCCGGTCGAGCAGGGTCTGGCGAACCTGGGCGGCGACCCGCCCGCCGGCGTTCACCAGGCGCACAGACGGGCCCATGGTCTCGGAGATGACCGTGCTGAGCAACGGGTAATGTGTGCAGCCCAGCATCAGGGTGTCGATCTGGCTCGATCGCATATCGGCCAGGTAGGTTTCGGCGATCTGACGCGTGATGCTATTGTCCCACCAGCCCTCTTCGGCGAGGCTGACGAAGAGCGGGCAGGCCTGCTGCAAAATCTCGACCGGACGGCCGGCTGATTGGCGGATCGCCCGGATGTAGACGCCGCTTTCGACCGTGCTGCGCGTTCCGATGACACCGATCCGGCCGTTGCGGGTGATCCGGGCGGCGGCGGCGGCGCCCGGCGCGACGACTTCGATTACCGGGACGCCGGCGGTGTTCCGTACCAGGTCATAGGCGCAGGCGCTGGCCGTATTGCAGGCGATGACAATGATCTTGACCTGTTGCCGCTGGAGAAACCGGACGATCTGCTGCGAGAACCGGCCGATGGTTTCCGGCGACTTGCTGCCGTACGGAGCCCGGCCGGAGTCGCCGAAATAGATGGTGTTTTCCCCCGGCAAGAGGTTGATGATCTCCTTGAGGACTGTCAGGCCGCCCAAGCCGGAGTCAAAAACACCGATCGGCCGATCCGGGGACGATCCCATGTCCAGGGCCAGGTTTGTTTGAGCAGCCGGACTCATATCAGTTCCTTACGGGATCTGGCCTGGAAATCATCGATTGCCAGCCGGTACAAGCGGCGGACCAGTTTGTCGATCGGCAGTCCGGAAGCGGCAAACGCCTTCGGATACACGCTGATCGACGTGAAGCCCGGCAGCGTGTTGATTTCGTTGATCAGGAGCCGTCCGTCCGCGCGGCGCAGGAAGAAATCAACCCGTGCCAGCCCGGCGCAGCCCAGGGCCTTGTATGCTTTGATGGCTGTCCGGCGGATGCGGGCGGCCAAAGCCGGCTCCAGGTCGGCGGGAATTATGACAGCCGCACCGTCGGCAAGAAAGTATTTCGCCTGGTAGTCGTAATATTCCACCTGGCCGCTGGTCGCGACTTCACCGATCGCCGCGGCGCGCGGCTTCTCATTGCCGAGAACCGCCACTTCGATTTCGCGGCCCCGGATAAACTCCTCAACCAGGACGGTCCGGTCAAACCGGCACGCTTCCTGCAGGGCGGCGATCAGCGTCTCACGGTCGGCTGCCCGGCTGGTGCCGACCGACGACCCGCTATTGCAAGGTTTCAGGAAACAGGGATACCCAACCGCCGCGGCCGCCCGGTCGGCGACGGTTCCCGGATCGCGCAGGATGTCGGCGCGTTGGACGGTGATAAAACGGCACTGGGGGAGCCGGGCATATTTAAAGATCATTTTCGCATGCAGTTTATCCATGCAGGCAGCGGAAGCAAGGACTGAGCAACCGACATAAGGAATGCCGGCCAGAGTCAGGAAACCCTGCAGGGAGCCATCTTCGCAGTTGATCCCGTGCACGGCCGGGAAAATGCAGTCGGGAAGGCACCCGCAAAGGCTGCCAATAAAATCGCGCGGGGAGCGAATCGGGCTGGCGGCAGAGGTTTTGGCGGCATCAGCCGCAGCCCGCGCCTGTTCCTGCCACTTGTCCTGAAGGATGTCTTCGTCCGAGCCGTCGAAGCGCAGCCACTCCCCTTGCGGGGAAATGCCGACCCGCACCAGGTTGAAGCCTGCCTGCCGCAGGCCGCCGATGATATTGAAGGCTGAGCGCAACGAAATCAGATATTCGGTCGATACGCCGCCAAACAGAACCAGAATCGTTTTTTTCATGACCGGTTACCTTTCAGTTCAATCATTTTGTCAAATAAACAAAGATCCGACGGCCGCCGATCCTTTGCCGATAGCTCCGAAATCTGGCCCGGCCGCGCACCTGTCATCAGTTTAGCGCAAGTGATTCCCCAAGGTCAAGAAAAACCGGACCGGGAAACCGGACCGGGAAACCGGAAGCCATCGGAAACCCCCGGAAGTTCTTGACAGGCCACCCGGAACGCCGGATAATCCAACTGAAGCCAGTCAGCCGGTCGCTGCCGCAACAGGACAGTGCCGGCAGCCGGAAAGGCGGTGGCTATCCATGCAATCTTTTCTTGCCGATGCCGGCGCCGATGGCAAAAGCCTGGTGCGAGTCGTGCTCAGCCATTACCCGGGCCTGACCGCGGGCCGCCTTTACCAGGCGCTGCGCCGCCGTGATATCCGGGTCAATGGCCGGCGGCAGCATCAGGACTGCACGATAGCGGCCGGCGACACCATAACGCTTTTTCTTAATGATGAGATTCTGGCTGGCAGCGCGGCGGTTCCGGCCGGATCATTCCCGGCGACGCCGGATCCCTCTGAATTTTATACGATAATATATCAGGATCCTCTGCTGGTTCTTGTCTGTAAAAAACCCGGCATCTCTGTCCAGGCAGCCGCCGGAAGCGGCGGAAAGCCGCAGGAGCCAACCCTCCTGGACCGGGCCCGGCAGGATCTGCGCGAACCCGGGCTCGAGCTCTGCCATCGTCTGGACCGCCAGACCGGCGGCCTGCTGCTGCTGTCCCGCCGGCCGGCGGCCTTGGCAGCCGTCCGGGAACTCATGCAGAGCGGCAGAATCATCAAGCGTTACCGCTGCCTGACCCTTGGCCGTCCGGATCAGGGTCAGCCTGTGGTTTGCCTGGACGGCTGCCTGAGATATGAATTAACCGCCTGGCTGGAGAAGGTCGCAGCCCGGAGTGAAGTCTATATCCATGATCAGAAGCAGTCCGGCGACCTGCCGATTGTCACCCGTTACCGGGTGATCCGGGTATATCCCGGCGCCGGGCCCGAGGGTGAAGAGGTAGCTGAACTGGAAGTCGAGCTGGTCTCAGGCCGGACCCACCAGATCCGGGCTCATTTGGCCCACATCGGCCATCCCCTGCTCGGCGACGGCAAGTATGGCCGCAACAAACTCAACCGCCGTATCCGCGGCCGGTCCGGCCCTTTGCGCCGCCAGCAGCTCTATGCGACCCAACTTCATTTTGCCGCGGCGAGCCAGGGTCTCCTGGCTTACCTGGCCGGGCGGGTTTTTACGGTTGAACCTGACTTTGATTGGCCGGAACCCGGTCAGTCACCTTCGTCCGTCGAGTTTGACTAAATACTGGAAAACTTCTCCGGCAAGATCCCCTGCCTTTTACGGCGAATCCGCAGTTAGTCAGTATGCTTTGCCCCAGATCACCAGGTGTTCGGCCGGGCGGCCGCAGCAGACGCAATGTTCCGCAACCGGCGTCTGGTCAAAAGGCAGGCAGCGGGAAGTCGCCCCGGTCTCGTCTTTGATCTTGGCCTCGCAAGCCGGATCGCCGCACCACATCGCCTTGACGAAACCCGGTTTGCCGGCGATCAGGCCGGTGAATTCATCCCAGTCGGCAGCCTGGTAGATCCGGCTGTCACGATTTTGCAGGGCCCGCGTGTAGAGATTGTCGTGTATCTCGTCCAGCAGGACTTGCAGGGAATCGGCCAGTCCGTCCAGCGATACGGCCTGTTTGGCTCCGGTATCGCGCCGGACTGCCAGCGCCTGGTTGTTTTCCAGGTCGCGCGGGCCGACTTCGAGACGCAGCGGCACGCCCTTCATTTCATATTCGCTGAATTTCCAGCCTGGCTGCTTATCAGAGGTGTCCAGCTTGACCCGGAAGCACTGGCTCAGCTGATTGGCGATCGCTGTGGCTTTCTCAAGCACGCCGGGCTTATGCGCGGCGATAGGGATCACGGCAATCTGGATCGGCGCGACGCGCGGCGGCAGGACCAAGCCGCTGTCATCGCCATGAACCATGATGATGGCGCCGACCGAACGGGTGGACAGCCCCCACGACGTCTGGTGCACATACTGCAGCTGGTTGCTGCGGTCAGTATATTGAATGTTGAACGCCCGGGCGAAACCGTCGCCGAAATAATGGCTGGTCGCGGATTGCAGGGCTTTACCATCGTGCATCATCGCCTCGATGGTATAGGTGCTGACCGCGCCTGCGAATTTTTCTTTCTCGGTCTTCTGGCCGGGAATAACCGGAATGGCCAGATAATCGCGATAAAAATCAGCGTATATGCCCAGCATGCGCAGGGTTTCTTCATTGGCCTCCGCTGCGGTGGCATGGGCCGTATGGCCTTCCTGCCAGTAAAACTCGGTGGAGCGCAGGAACGGCCGCGTGGTCTTTTCCCAGCGGACCACGGACACCCATTGGTTGTAAAGCTTGGGCAGATCCCGCCAGGATTGGATGATGCGGGCGTAATGGTCGCAGAACAAGGTCTCAGAGGTCGGCCGCACGCAAAGCCTTTCAGTCAGCTGTTCATTGCCGCCCTGGGTGACCCAGGCCACTTCCGGCGCGAAACCGGCAACATGGTCTTTTTCCTTCTGCAGCAAGCTCTCGGGGATGAACATCGGCATCGCGACGTTTTCATGCCCGGTCGCCTTGAACTGCCGGTCCAGGTTGCTCTGGATGTTTTCCCAGATTGCAAAGCCATAAGGCCTCAGGATCATGCAGCCCTTGACCGCCGAATAGTCGATCAGTTCGGCTTTGAGAACCACATCGGTGTACCACTGGGTGAAGTCCTGGTCCATTGCTGTGATTGCTTCAACTCGTTTTTCTTTTTCAGCCATTTCTATATCCCCCTTGCGATCCTTATCGCGAAAAAAATCCCGGCAGTATAAAACTGCCGGGACGAATTCTGACTGTTCGGTCAAATCGGCGGTACCACCCGGATTGATGCCCGCAGGCATCCTCTTGTCAAGCCGATATCGGGGCCAGCCGGCTGCCTCGCGGCAGAACCTCGGGAGCGGGACGGCCGGACCGGCTGTGCGGATTCGCATCAGACATCCGCTCTCTGAAACAGCAATCAGGCCACATTTCCTTCACAGGTCGCTCGA
This sequence comes from Clostridiales bacterium, assembly GCA_003532195.1. GTDB lineage: Bacteria > Bacillota > Clostridia > Saccharofermentanales > UBA5734 > UBA8949. The sequence goes on along the minus strand of DOFA01000165.1, from coordinate 731 downwards.
ACATTCTATTAGGGTGCAGTATATCGGCCGCCGCTCCGCTTGTCAAGCCGGCTTAGAATCTGGCGCCGCAGATCCGGGCCGTTTCCTGGGCGATGGCCAATTCTTCGTTGGTCGGCACGACCAGAACCTTAACCGGTGAATCATCGGTGGAAACCACCGCTTCGCGTGCCCGGATCGCCACATTTTTGTACGGGTCGATCTGGATGCCCATATAGCCGAGGCCTTCGCAGGCGCCGAGGCGGATGTCCGCCGTGTTTTCCGCTATGCCGGCCGTGAAGACCAGGGCGTCCACACCGCCCATGGCCGCGGCATAAGCGCCGATAAATTTACGGCACTGGTACTTGAACATGTCCAGTGCCAGCGAAGCCCGCTTATGGCCTTCGCCNNGTGTACAAGTCGCGGAAATCGCTGCTGACGCCGGATATGCCCAGCACGCCTGACTTCTTGTTCAACAGCTCGTCCGTGGCGTGCGCATCAAGGTTTTCTTTATCCATCAGGTGCGTGACAATCGCCGGATCGATGTCCCCGCAGCGGGTGCCCATGCAAATGCCGGCCAGGGGGGTCATGCCCATGGATGTGTCGACGCAGCGGCCGTTCTGGATCGCCGAAATCGAGGAGCCGTTGCCGAGATGGCAGGTGATGATCTTGACGTTTTCATAAGGTTTGCCCAGAAGTTCGGCAGCCCGTTTGCTGACGTATGAATGGGAGGTGCCATGGAAGCCGTATTTGCG
>DOFA01000132.1 GCA_003532195.1 Clostridiales bacterium | reverse complement strand
CTTCGTCTGCCGGCAGGTCACGCGTTCGACCGCTTCCGGATCGTACAGGCTGATCACCCGGAAATACCCGTTGTTCAGCATGGCAACGCCAGTCTTCCCCAATGCGCGGTCATCCTCCAGAGGTTCATATAAACCGAAAGTTCCAGCCTGGTAAATGATATCTTCCACGTGGCTCAACTCCGGCCAGCTGGTGAAAGAGGGATAGGGATAGAGCCAGGTGTCCAGCCGCTTGGCATAGCGCTCGTTATGGGCCTGTTTCCTCGTCGCCAGCCGCAAGCCTGATACAAGCAAGCGGCCCTTGCCCTGCCAGCCGTTTACTTCCTCCCGGCAGTCCAATGTCACAGGCAAACCGGGCAACACTTTAACTTCGTGGTCGATCCGGATCTTCCGCCCCAGCGTGGCGGACCACCGAAGCGTCGGTATCGCATCTTTCCAGACTATTTCGATATTTTCGGCCGGATTGCCGCTGACATGCGTGTTTTTACCGCTTTGCCAGATGGCTGCTTTGGATCCCGGATAATGATCAATCGCCGCTCCGCCTGAGTCCATGACTTCCGGGTAATCTCCGGTCCAGGCCCAACTCAGGTCATTGTTGTGCCCGCATCGGAATATAGCAGATACCACTGGCCCGTACAGCACCGCGATCCGTTTGGCGTTGCCAGTCACCCCGTCCAACTTAACGGGCACGCTGCGCGGCCCTTTGCCAGTATTGTCCGTTTCCACCCGCATCGGCAGCGGAAATGCCAGCTCGATAACATCCCGGCCTTGCCAAAGCCGCTTTATGACAACATAAGAATCTTCAATCCGGGCGGCAACCGGTTTGCCGTTGATCCTGAGGCTGCCCAGCTGTGTCCAGCCGGGAATCCGCACCCTCAGCTCAAAAGGCGTCCCCGGCGGTGTACCGACGGTCAGCTTGACATACCCCTGTGCCGGATAACGGGTTTCCTGGCGTATGCTGACTTCAACCCCGTTGGAAAGCTGCAGGCTGGCTGAAGCGTCAAAGAAGAAATTTACGTTCACGAGGCTTTTTGACGGATCGCTGGTGAAAAGGTGGCGAACCAGCTGGAAGAAGCCGTAGGATCCCTCGACATCACAGCAGAAGTAGTTATGATCCCCCCTAAATCCCTGGTCGACATCCCCCAGGGCGTGAAAGCCGCCTTCACCTTCGCCGCGGTGGAGCTGCTGGAAAAAGAAATGGTTCAGCAGGACATGTTCCGCCAGGTCGAGGAATTTGACCTCACCGGTTGCCTGCCATAAATGGATATTGAAAATGAACCACCAGCTGGTCTGGCAGGTCTCGTCATGCAGGTCGCTCTCACTCGGCGGATCTGTAAAAAACAGCACTTCTGAGATGCCGCCCGTGACGAACATCCATTCCCGCATCTTGCTCCAGCCCTGGATCGCCCAGTCCAGGTACTGCCGACTCCCTGTATAATCATACAGACGCAGATAGTTGTCCAGGATCATGCTGACGGTCGCACCATGAACGCCGCTTTTGATTTCAAGCATTCTCATCTGATGATCATCGGCTATTCCCAGCGCCAGGCTGGCATAGTGTTCATCATGAGTAATTTTGAACAGATCAAGAAGCGGCCCGATTGCCTGTGCGCCATAGTAATGTGGGGAAAAATGATAATTTTCTTCAATATGGCGGCAGACCATTTTGGCTGCTTCCAGGGCACGCCTGTTGTCGCGCGCCTTGCTGTAGGCCACCAGGCTTTTGATCATCTCTCCATCTTCATTGACNNCAAGAAGCCGATTCGCAGTCTCCGTCAGCTGGGGATGCTGCGATCCGGTAAACTGTTCAGCCAGCAAACTGTATTCCAGCCAGCGGAAAGCCAGCTCGTTTCCCCAGGTTTCCGTGCAGTTCCACCAAAGGGCTGCAGACAAGTTTTCGAGGGCGACGATAACCCGATCCAACCTTTCTGCCAAGCTGCCTGCGACCTGAACCTGACNNTCCGTTCCTCTCTCAGATGATCTGGCAGCGCTGTCCGACGGCCAAGATCTGCTCTATCATTGGAGACGCTTTTTTGAGTTTGCATACGATTGACCTCCCTGTTTGTATCAGCTGACTATACACGTTAAAAAATCAATTCGGCCGCTCCGCCGATCGGTATATCCAAATCATTGATACCCTTCTTAAAAACATGCTGATCGTCGAACAGGATTTTGCCTGTGCTGTGGTAGATGATCAGCCGGCACGGGGAATATTGACCATCAGCTTCGATAAGAACGCGGTGCCTGGATCCGCCGTTGGCAATCAGGATGCGTTTCTTGTCTGAGGGAATCGGCACAGGTATATCACAAAAGACTGCCGCAGAAAATTCATCGTCTTTCCAGCCTGTCAGCATTGGATACTGCAGCTCCGGATAACAAGCGCGGAATTCACCCAGAACCAGGGAACTGCGGTATTTCTCCCATATGGCCAGCCAAAATTTCAGTACATCCAGGTGCTCCTGTGGAATCTGATCAAGCAGCATTGAAATCTGCGGCACCGAGAAGATAATGGACACCAGGAAACAACCCACACTTTCAATTGAGTCTTCCGGATTCCACATCAACATGTCGCTATGGATAGAAGCCCCGGAAAAGAGAAGGCGCAGGTCCGCAATGCGGTTTTTATTGAGGCTGGCTGAATTCGGGCAGTCACCGGCGCGAATCATGTTGCAGTACCTGCGCATGACCGGACCAATATAGGGTTGCCGGAATTCAATCATGATATCTGGATTTAGAATTCTCAGCCGTGCAAGGGTATCCGACAACAACTTGTCTGCTGCAGCTGGGACGGATTCAAAATCGCGTCGTGGATCATTCGGGTTCAATTCTTGCCGTGGCTGCCGAAATCCATCAACAAAATCCAGTTTCAATCCGTCGACCTGCCAATCCATGACAGCCTTCTCAAATGTATTGATCAGGTATTCGCGGACATCCGGATACCTGGGATCGAGGTAATTGGTTTTCAATTCAGGCCAGGTTCGCAGAAGCTTGTCCCCGAATACCTTGATCAAACGGCTGTCGTTTCCGCAAAGAGGCACTGCGTACCAGAGCAGATATTTCATACCCATGTCATGTATTTTAGCTACATGGGCCTTCATGTCCGGAAATTTCACAGCAGAGGGTTTCCAGTCTCCGCAATGGGCATAATAGTCGAAATCAGCGTCCATTTGCCAGCCATCGTCGACAATAATCGAGTGGCAGCCGATCTGCCTGGCCAGCGCAGCTTGCTTTTCCACGCGAGCAGCATCGGGATCCTGGACAAAACTGTACCAGGTTGAATAATGCGGGTGAAGGCAGGCGTCCGGTATCATAGAATGCCCATATTCCGGAAATGTTTCCCACCACTTCGAAACGCTCTCCAAGGCCTGCTCGTATGGAATATCCCGGGTGTCAATCCGGAGCAGTGCTTCATAATGAGCCGCCAGATCGGAAGGTGCAGAGAACAGCGTCAGCTCGATGGAGTCGTTTGCCTGTATGCCATAGTCGACACGCAGCCCGATATGGCTGCGGATGACCGGCATCGCATCGGACAGGGCCCAAGTCTCCCGATTGCGGTTATTGCCGCCGTACAGGCATGAAACCGGAGCAGAGTATGTCGCACACGATTCATTGTCGCCAAGTTGGCTTTTCCCGGCGGGCGTCCAGCAGGCTATCATATCGATTATGGGACGTTGCCAGCGGATCGTCAGTCTGGGCAGTTTGGATAAATAAGGCGCGTCCAGACAAAACCAGAGGATATCGATCCCACATTCCTGATGGCTAATCCCGGCCGATAAAGAAAACGAATCGTCCTCTGTATGGAAAATATACTCATGGATACCGCATATTCGTTGCTCAGACATCATATCACCTTTTCTTTTATAGTTTAAATGAATCTGATAAAATACTGGTGCAATTCCTGAGTGAAATTTAATAATGTCAGTATAATCGATGACACCCTGATCTTATATCCGAAATTTTATCATTCCTACTGCTCAAATTTGTGATGTTAAGAGGATTCTAACCCAATAAGCGAATTATCGGTGCTGATATGGGGTACCGTTTTGTATTAATTTGTACATCATCTAGTATAAATGTGAGATTGATTATCGTGCAGCGAGGCGTAACATTTATTTTATAAGCAGAGTTGCCTGGCTTGCCATCACGGATGAATACGAAAGAAACATGAGTCTGTCAGTTACGTTGGCCCTATTGAATTCACTGGATTGAGGTATCAGTTTGTCTGATCCGGTGGAGATGACTCACAGATATGTGACACGCGAAATCCCATATTCATAAACCGTAAACATGTAATATTCGAGAAAGGACAAGAAGCCTATGGATTTTACTAAAAAATTTGACCCTTCCGATTGGGCGCGCCGACGCGCTTTTAACAATGGCACCAAGACGGCGATGCGGGCAGTCCCGATCCCGGCGCCGGCTGGCGGCGGCCTGGCATGCGCGCCGCTGGAGAGCGGCGGCTGGCAGATCGGCTGGGAATGGGACCAGCCCCGCGACATCCGCGGGGTGGCAGTCTCGTTCGCACCCGGATCGAATCGTCCGGAGGCCGCGGCGCAGCATGTCGAATACTGGCAGCGGGCCTGGCCGACCATGCATCCGGATCACGCGCCCGGCGCCTCCCGCGGCTGGCTGCCGGTAGACGATGCCTTTGACGGGCGCTGGACCGAAGCCTATGGCGAATCCGGTGAGCAAGGAGAAACCCGAACCTTCCTGTTTGACCGCGTCGATATCAATGAAGTTGACAACGGTTCGATGTGGCAAGGCGAAGGTGCTTACTATAAATCCGCCGACTACAATGCGCGATTTCGCCGCACTTTGAAATTGCGCTTGATCTTTGAGTACCGGGAGGCGCCGCGGCTCCTGGCGGTCAGGCTGATCGGCGAGCCGACAGCCGAAGAGGCGGACTGCGAAATCTGGTTTGGTTCGGCCGGCCGGGTGCGGGACGGCTTGTCCGGCAGCGTGACAGTCTGGAACGGCGAGATCAGGGCCATATCGGACGCGGGATTCCAGGCCGGCGACACACGGGAGGGTCATGCTTTTAAGCTGAATGAAGCTGCCGGGCAAATGCTGTCGCTGCATTACACGCGGAACCGGGGCACGCGGTGCGACGGCGACCGGACACTGCTGCAAATCGCCACCGATCGCGGCAGTTTCTCGGTGTGGGCTGACGATATCCAAAACGGCGTCTTCATGGAGGATTTTGACATTTTCCTGACCGAATCGACGGCACAGATACCGGCCGCGCAGCAAATTGCGGCTTGCCTGGCCGGGAAGCGCTCGATCTTCGACCGGGTGGCCGGACATGCCGAGCAGACTACGGAAAACGCTTTCTGCGAAATTCCCGCGATGGACGTTACCAGGCAGCCGCCGTACGGCCGGTATGTGATCCTGGGCTGGAGCGGCGTGCGTCAGAAGTTCTGCCTGCGCTATAACGGCGATGTCTTTGCCAACAAGAAATACCAGAAGGTCACGCTGCGCGATACCGCCAGGACGCATTGGGCCGGCGGCGAATTGCATTTCCGCCTCGCTACCGGCGATCCGCTCGACTATCGCGAACGGGCGGACGCCAGCCGGCAGTTCATGCCCGACGCGGCGATTCCGGTTTATGTGACCGAATGGCTTGACCGCGAGGTGGAATATACCCAGACTGCTTTTGCGACGCTGCTCGACGGCCCGGTGGACTTCCCCGGCGTGGTCGCCGGCGATGAGGACCTGGCGGTCATGATCCGGATCGGCATCCGCAATGCTTCCGGCGACCGGCGGACCGCCCGGCTGTGCCTGGATGTCTACCCCGGCGAAAACCTGGCCATCCGTGATGGTGAGCTGCTGGCGCTGGGGCGCGTCGTTCCCGGCGATACCGTGCACAATACCTGGGCCGTGCAGAGCTATGACGAGGAACTGCTTCGGGCAAACATCCGCACAGGCGGCAAAGGTTCCCTGCGCTGCATATCCGCTACGGAGGAAGGCGTCGTCAGTTTCGCCATGCGCCCGGGTTCCTATGGCCTGTATGACGCCGATTCCAGAACGCACCGGGTGCCGATCCCAGCCACGGTGACCAGCGCCCTGCTCTATAGCGTCGAACTCGATCCCTACGAAACCCATGATGTCGATCTGGTCATTCCCTATCCTACTCTGACCTCGCCTGAGGATAAAGTCAGAATTGCCAGACTGTCTTTCGATGAAGAAAAGCGGAAAGTGACGGAGTTCTGGCAGAGTTTCCAGGACCGGTCGGCAAAGCTGAAACTGCCGGCGGAAGATCAGCTGAACCGTTTCTTCCAGGCGGTTCCCTGGCATGTGGCGATGACGGCGATGCGCGACCCCAATACCGGCAATTTCATCGTTCCGGCCGCCACTTATGTCTATGGCGCCTGCGGCAATGAAGCCAGCATGCAGATCCGGATGCTCGACTATCTGGGCCAGCATGAACTGGCTGAGAAATATCTGGACGGCTATGTTGCCAGCCAGGGGCGAATCGGTCTGGACGGCAACTTCCAGAGCAAGCAGGGCGCGCTGGTCGCGGTCAATTATGACGGCCGCAACAGCCTCGATGGCATGTTCGCTTATAATCTCGACCATGGCTATCTTCTGTCCTGTTTTGCCGATCACTATATGCTGACCGGCGACCGGCAATGGCTGCGGCGGGTGGCCGGGACGCTGACAGAGGGCTGCGAGTTTGTCTTCCGGGAAAGGGCGGCGACACAGCTTCTGGATGAAAATGGCGAGAAAGTTCCCTATTATGGTTTATTGCCGCACGGCCATCTGGAAGACAATCCGGAATGGCGCTGCTGGTTCTCGGTCAATGGCCAGGCCTGCGGCGGTGTCCTGAGAGTCGCCAAGGCCCTGGCGGAGATTGACCATCAGCAGGCAGAGCGGATCCTGGCCGAAGGGATCCGGTACCGCGACGATATCCGCGCAGCAGTCGTCCGGGCAATGGCTAAAGCGCCGGCTGTGCCCAGCGGTCGCGGCGGCTACATTCCCAGCATCCCGACCCACGCCGAGATCCGGGGCCGCGACTGGGGCTGGTTCCGCCAGGTGGCCTACGGGCCGCTGCATCTGGTCTACGGGCTGGTGCTGGATCCGGCGGAAAAGCTGACAACCTGGATCCTCAATGACCTGGAGGACAATCTGTTTCTGTCGCGGAGTTATGGCCGGATTGCCGACAATGAGAAATACTGGTTCAGCCGCGGCGGCATCGCCATTCAATCCAACCTTCTGTTCAACGACTTGGTTTATCTGGAGCGCAAAGAACCGGAACGGGCCCTGCGGGCGCTGTTCAACAATTTCGCGCAGAACCTTTACCGGGATATCAGCTGCTTTACCGAGCATCCGGTGCCGGAGTTCGGCCACGGCGTCGGTCCGTTCTTCAAGACGCCGGACGAAGCGCAATTTTTAGTGTTTCTGCGCAATCACCTGGTCAAAGAGACGGCCAGCGGGCTTAGTCTGCTGCCCGGCGCTTCCCGCGACTGGTTTGCCGACGGTCAGGAGCTTACGTTTGAGAATTTCGCCAGCGCTTACGGACCGGTGTCGCTGACCTCGCAATCTTCCGTGAGCCAAGGTGAGATCCGGGTCTGGGTCAAAGCGGGATGGCGGCGGGCGCCGCTAGAGCTAAGCCTTTATGTCCGCCACCCGGACCGGCGGATACCGGCCGTGGTGACCGTCAACGGCCAGCCGCTCGGAGCGGACTGCCTTTGCGGCGATGAGATCCGCCTGGCCGACCCCGGCCGGGAGCTGGCCATAATCGTCCGATATGACTGACGATTGAAAAATCCGAACCATAGGAGGGGGTCGCTTTGCTGGCGTTGGCAATTCTGACAGGCATGGCAGAATCAATCAGGATTGCCGCCCCTTCTCGACGGCCCGTCTCAGGATGCTTTCCACATCGGCCCTGCAAACGGGGCCCTCATGGATCTTGACGTCATCCATGTAGAAAGTCGGGACATAATAATAGTCATGGGCGTTGGCAATCCGGCGCTGCTCGGCCTCATCAATAATTTCAATATCCAGCTGGCGGTACGCCGGGTTGGTATTTTGCAAATCTTCCAGATAGCGCAAGGCCTCCCGGCAAAAGCCACAGTATCTCAATTTAAACAATTTGATTTTGGCCATGGCGCATCCCATCCTTTCTGGTTTATAAGTCCGATTATACAGGATTAGGAAAATCTGTCTGCATCAATGTCACAAATGGAAGTTAGCATTTATGTTGAGCTCGTTGCAAAAGTCGTTTGAATAAATGTTGAGCTCGTTGCAAAAGTCGTTTGAATAAATGTTATTAAGTGATATAATTGGGGTACATAATAAATGAGGTGGTGCCCGATGTATCGCTTTGCGACAGAACAGCTTCTGAACTGGAAACAGAGAAGTCATAGAAAACCCCTCATCATCAGAGGGGCTCGTCAGGTTGGCAAAACCTGGCTCATGAAGGAATTCGGGAAGAACGCATATCATGAGACGGTCTATATCAACTTTGACAACAACAGCCGTATGCAGGCCCTTTTTGCAGGAGACTTCGATATCAAGCGTATTGTAACCGGCCTGGAACTCTATGTCGGACATAAAATCGATGCAGAGAGCACCTTGCTCATCTTTGATGAAATTCAAGAGGTTCCCAAGGCGCTGACATCACTGAAGTACTTTAATGAAAACGCGTCGCAATACCAGATTGTTTGTGCTGGTTCCATGCTGGGCGTGGCCCTGCATCATGGCACATCGTTCCCAGTGGGGAAAGTGGAGTTTCTCGACCTGTATCCGATGTCGTTCTTTGAATTCATGATAGCAATGGAGAAAAAGCAATATGTAGAGCTTCTGCAAACGGGCGATTTTGATATGGCCACTGCCTTTAAGCAGGAGTATATTGACCTGCTGAAGTACTACTACTATGTAGGCGGCATGCCTGAAGTCGTGACGAGCTTTTCTGAAAAAAAGGATTTCAACGAAGTTCGTGAGGTTCAGCAGCGAATCCTTGCTGCTTATGAACAAGACTATTCCAAACACGCGCCCAATGAAGTAGTGCCACGCATCAGGATGCTCTGGAACAGCATCCCGGCGCAGCTGGCAAAGGTGAATAGAAAGTTTATTTATGGACTGATCAAAGAAGGTGCTCGGGCGAAAGAGTATGAGCTCGCCCTGCAATGGCTGATCGACTGTGGACTTGTTCATAAAATACACCGCGTGAGTGTGCCAATCTTGCCTCTGAAAGCCTACGAAGATCTGAAAGCTTTTAAGTTATTCATGGTTGATGTCGGATTGCTTTCTTGCCTGTCTGGATTGCGTCAGGTCACGCTTTTAGATGGCAGCGAGTTGTTCAAGGAGTTCAAAGGCGCGCTGACAGAGCAGTATGTTCTTCAGGAACTTAAAACGTTGAAAGGCGTGCAAATATATTATTGGACGGCCGAGTCCGGCACCGCTGAGATAGACTTCATTATCAGCAATGGCAGCGCCGTCGTCCCGATCGAGGTTAAAGCCGAGACTAACTTGCAGGCAAAAAGTTTGAAAACCTATTATGAGAAATTCAATCCACCTTTGTCAGTCCGCGCCTCGATGGTGGATTATAAAAAGGAAGACTGGCTGTTAAACTTACCTCTATGGGCTGTGGAGCGGATAACCGAAAACCTGACGTGACTGAACCAATTTCAACGCTGGACAGGAATCCCTCGGCTGACCAGGATCGGGATCAATTCTTCCTCAGTCCGTTCCACGTTTTCCACATCATAAAGATCCTGTTCGGTGCCGTCCTGATAAACCATGACATAGGAAGGAAAATCCAGAATATCACCAAAACCGTTGATGCGGGATTCCAGATAATATACTTGTTTGATATCCGCGTACTCGTGATAGACGCCCTGCAAGGAAAACCAGCGGGTATTGTCGATAAACCCGCTGTCGGTGAATTTGATACCCCAGCGGGCTGACAGCAAAGTGAAAAGGACCGCGCCCACGAGAACGATCCGGCTGAAATATTTCATGAACTTATCGCTGCCCGGGCTGTTCGTGATGGTATCCATTTCCTGATACTTCAGATAGTGTTTTTTAAACAGAACCTGATAGGCTTTCCGGCGCGTGAAATAGCTCGTGCAGATTCCCATCAGGAAGGACGGCAGGAACAAGCCGGGCGCCTGGCCGTAAGCGCCGGCCACATAGATCGCGCCACGGTTGAGAAAGAAGTAGACCAGGAAGTATATCGGTGTGAAAACCGCGGCCCAGAGAATCATCCAGAGGAAAGCCGATGCAAAGACGGCGATCATCTCCCGCTTGTCGGTTTTGGGAACGCCAAGCGCATTATAGAGCTTGATGTTTTCCACAACGGAACCGGGAGCCTGCCCGGCGGATTCACCGGCCTGATTCAACAACCGGAGCAGGCGCTGCTCATAGCTGCTTAGTCCTTTGAACCGGGCGAGCTTGCCGGCCGCTTTCTTATAATTACCGGCCAGATAGAGCAGGTAAGGGCCGCTCGTCATCCGGCCCAGGTAATATTTGTCATAAATATTCAGGATGCCCGCTTGATTTTGCGGCGTGATCGCAACCTGCAGCACCCGCTCCACCTCGCGAATATAAAAGGAACGGAAAGTCTCCTTGCGCGCTTCATCAGCGGCCTGCGCCGCGATCGGCATTTGAATTCGCGCGAGGTTGCGATACAGCAAATTCAGGCTTTCGGCCATCATGGCAGGATTCGAGATGTTGGGGATGACGAAACAATCCAGCGTGTCGATATCGAGAAAGTCGACCCCTGCGGTAACCGGGTACCGCAGGGCATCGGCCTCTTTGCTCAGCATCACATAACAGGCGACGATGCTGTTGACCGTGCTCAGCAATCCATGGGCGGTGTATTGGCAGAGCAGAATGTAGTTGTTGTAGTAGATTTTGGCCGTGCGAACCTTGATATGGGCTTCGCTCGCCCCGCCTTTGTACTCGGTGAGAATTTCGCAGAACAGGCCGCCGCTGCTCCGGGTGAATTCCTGGGCGCAGCGGTCAAAAGTTTGCAGGATGCTTTGATAGGAATCTTCCTGGCTCATCGTGGCCTCCGCTGGTCTGGTGATGGATAAATTTCCATCACCAGCATAACGGATTCGATGGGAAAAATAAACGGCCGGCACGATTTACAAAGGACATTTTCCCCGGAATCATTCAGTTCACCCGTTTTGGAATATAATACGAATTGATGGGTAAATTGATTCCATGGAGGGGCATTCTTATGCAATTTCGTTTTCTCAAAGAAAAAATAACGCCGGATATTCCGGTTCTGCAAATGGGTTTTGCGTCTCGCGACCATAAAAGCCTGGGGGTTCATGACGACCCTTATGTAAGCGTGGTTTTGCTCCGGGCGAACGAGACCGTCGTGATCATCGCGCTAGATGTCGTTTACGGCGACCGGAGTTTTGCCGGCGGCATCAAGCAAGCAATCCAGGAGCGATTCGGGCTGGCCCAGGACCAGATTATCATCAGCTATACGCATACTCATTCGACAGTGGCGGTTACCGGCGAAGACAGCGCCTTAAGGAAAAAGCACACTTACCATATGGCCGCGGACAAGTTCGCCTGGGACCTGGAGGACGAGGCGGAGGACTTTACCGAAGATATCCGCTATTTCCAGATGATCAGGAGCAAAATCCTCAGCATGATCGAAGAGGGAATCAACAACCCGATCGAGGGCGATATCCATATCGCCAAGGGACATTCGGATTTCGGCATCAGCAGGAGATACCCCGCCGACGGGAAAATCCTGTGGAAACCAAACCCGGACAAGAACTGCATGGATCCGGATCTCTATCTTTTGAAATTTACTGACAGGGAGGGTGCCTTGCGCGGCCTGATCTATTCCTATGCCTGCCACCCGACTACTCTGGGGCCGGACAACTATTATATCTCGGCGGATTATCCGGGCATTGTGCGCAGGATCCTGGAAGAGAGGCATCCCGGTCTGGTTCCCGTATTCCTGCAGGGCTGCGGCGCCGATATCAAACCGTACATAACCGCGGACAACGGCCGGTTCAAGAGCTGCAATTTCGCCGAACTGGAGCAGGCGAGCCAGTCGCTGGCCGCCGACATCGAGAACTGCCTGGATCAGGCGAACTGGCGTAAGATCGAAGCCAGTCTGGCTACCGGTTTTTTCGAGGTCAAACTGTACACCGAAATCTGGGATGCCGCGCAATGGGAAAGGATCCTGAGCGATCCGAACCAGCCCGATTACCGGAAAAAATCGATCCGGCAGACGCTGCAGGCGAGGCAAGGGGAGCCGGTGAAGGATCATTTACCCTATTACCTGTCCTATCTGCGGCTCGATGGCCAAACCTGCCTGATCTGTCTGGAATGCGAAGTGGTCAGCGATATTGGCAAGGAGATTAAAAATTTGTTCCGGGAAGACGTCATCACGCTGGGGTACACCAACAGCAGCGCCTGCTACATCCCCACCCGGAAAGTGCTGCAGGACGGCGGCTATGAGCGCGAGTCCTTTATGAGCGCCCACCTGGCCGGGCCTTTTGTTCCCGAAGTTGAAGACATCGTCGTCGGCCGGGCGGCCTTGCTGGTCAGCGATGTAAAATAAACGCACGCGTGCGTTTTTCAAACAAAATAAATGCACGCGTGCGTTTATTTGCGTTTCCCGTGCGTTTATTGGCATTAATTTTTCAGCTGACGATTGAACTCCACCCGACCCTCTGATATAATTGGTCTGACCACCTGACCAAATTAAACGCCAGGAGGAGAGCATGAACATTGACCCAATCAGTTCCAAACGTCTGTACCAGTCAGTCATGGGGCAAGTGATCAGCCTGATCACCAGCGGCGAGTTGAAAACCGGGGAAAAGCTGCCGCCGGAACGCGAACTGGCGGAACGGTTCGCGGTCAGCAGGGCTTCGATCCGCGAAGCCTTCCGCGCCCTCGAGATCATCGGCCTGATCGAGGTCCGGCCCGGCGGCGGCACCTACATCACCGACCTGAACATCAATCCTTTCCTGACGACCCTGTCGCCGTTGTTTGTGCGCCAGGCGAACCGGGAGCAGGACCTCCTGGAATTCCGCCGCCTGATTGAGACGGAAGCCGCCCGGATCGCCGCGGAGAAACAGCTGCCGCAAAGCCTGGCCGATCTCCGGCAGGCGATTAGCGAAATGGAGCTGGCTGTCGAGCGCAATGAACCTAACCTGGGTTCGGCGGCAGACATCCTTTTTCATCAAGCCATTTTCCGATGCTCCGACAATTATGTTCTGATCAAGGCCGCCGAATGCGTATCCTGCCTGATGGAAAATTCAGTTCGCCTCAACCGCGCCAAAATCATCAAAGACGCTGAACAGGCCCGGCTGCTGCTCGAACAGCACCATCGGATTCTGGCGGCAATCGAATCCGGCCAGGGTGCAGAGGCCGTCCAGGCCATGCTGGCGCATCTCCGCTTTGCCCAGGCTTCTGTTCAGCTTACCGATGCCGAAACCATCGCCAATGCCGGATTCGCAGCTGGCCATGATGACCTCGCCGCTGCCGGCGCTGCAGCCGAACTTTAAGCAAGCCGGCGGCTCTCCTGCCGCCAGCAATGGAGTGATTATGAATATTCTCGTCTGCATCAAGCAAGTTCCCAGTTCCAGCCAGGTAACCGTCGATGAAAAAACCGGCGTCCTCAACCGGAACGGTGTGGAGAGCAAAATGAATCCCTATGATCTTTTTGCGATCGAGACCGCTCTGCAAATTCGCGAGAAACAGGGCGGCGCGGTGACTGTTCTGTCGATGGGCCCGCCCCAGGCCCGGGCGATCCTGAGCGAAGCCCTGGCGATGGGCGCCGACCGTGCTTGCCTGCTGTCAGACCGCAATTTTGCCGGTGCCGACGTCGTGGCAACCAGCTACACCCTGTCCCAGGGCATTCGTCATCTGGGTGCATTTGACCTGATCATCTGCGGTAAACAGACGACCGACGGCGACACCGCCCAGGTCGGGGCTGAAGTCGCCGAATTCCTCGGCTGGCCGCATGCCGCCAACGTATCGGCCATCGAAGCCATCCGGGCCGACTGCCTGGATCTGGCAGTCAATCTCGAGCATACTGTGCAAAAACAGCGGATCCTGCTCCCTTGCCTGATTGCGGTTGAAAAAGACCTGAACACGCCGCGGCTGCCGTCCTATCGGCGGATGCTCAAGCTGGACGAAACAAAAATAATCACGCTCGGCCTGAAGGATTTCTCAGATCACGACGAAAATCATTACGGTCTGGCTGGCTCGCCGACTCAGGTCGAGAAAATTTTCCCGCCGGTCCACGATCATGAAAAATGCACGCACACGGGAACTCCCGATGAACTGGCCGGCCAGATGCTGGCTTTGCTGATCCGAATGAAGATGCTGGATACAAAAGCCTGAAAAGAGGATAACCGCTGCCATGAAAAAACTGGTCATTCATTCCGACAAAATAGATGCAGAAGCCCGGCAGACTTTGCTGAAAATCTGCCCGTTTCATGCCTTTGCTGTCGAAAACGGTCAGCTGAGCGTTACAGCAGGCTGTAAAATGTGCGGCATCTGTGTCCGCAAAGGGCCGCCTGGCGCGATTACCCTCGAAGAGGTGCAGACTCAGGCCCTGGCGATTGATAAAACTCAATGGCGCGGCATTGCCGTCTTCGCCGACTTGTCGGAAGGATCGCTGCATCCGGTAACCCTGGAACTATTAGGCAAAGCCCGGCAGCTGGCCGACAGCATCGACCATCCGGTTTATGCCCTGCTGATCGGTTACCAGACCGGGGGCCAGGCCGAACAGCTGCTTGATTATGGCGCCGATGAAGTTTTCACCTACGACGATCCCCGGCTGGCCGATTTTCTGATCGAACCTTATACCGCTGCCGCAGCCGACTTTATCCGTAAGGTCAAGCCTTCAGCCCTGCTGGTCGGCGCCACGCTGGCCGGCCGTTCCCTGGCGCCACGCATTGCCGCCCGCTTCCGGACCGGACTGACGGCAGACTGCACTGCCCTGGAGATCAAGCCCAACACCGATCTGGTGCAGATTCGCCCGGCCTTCGGCGGCAACATCATGGCCCGGATTGTCACCCGCAACAACCGGCCGCAGTTGTGCACCGTACGGTATAAAGTTTTCAACGCGCCGTCCCGGCTGGCAAACGCCGGCGGCAAAATCACGCCGATGCAGCGGCAGGAAGAGGACTTGCGCAGCCGGGTCAAGCTTCTGGGCACAACGCGTAAGGATACCGGCATCGATTTGACGGCTGCCGAGGTTATCATCGCGGTCGGCCGCGGCGTCAAAAGTAAAAAGGACCTGGCCCTGATCGAAGCCCTGGCTGACCGGATCGGCGCCAAAATGGCCTGCACCCGCCCCCTGGTCGAGAACGGCTGGTTTGATCCCCGACGGCAGATCGGCTTGAGCGGCCGGACAGTCAGCCCGCGGCTGATCATCACGGTCGGCATCTCCGGATCGGTTCAATTTGTCGCCGGCATGAAGGGCGCCGAGATGATCATCGCCATTAACATCGATCCGCAGGCCGGCATTTTCAATGTGGCGCATCATGCATTTGTCGGCGACTGGTACGAAATTTTGCCGCGTCTGGTGGAAGAAATCGACCAGTCCTGCCGCCCGGCGACCGCCGCCGGTTTATAGAGGAGAATGCGAGATGGAACAGAGCGAAAAATTAAAATCAAAAAATCAGGATAAATCGAATCTGGCGGCAGGATACAAGCCGATGGACAGCCAGGACTACGGCTGGTTTCGCGGGCGTTTCCCCACCGAACGGGTCCGGATCAGCGGGCAGATCAGCGACGATTACAGCCATGACGAACTGGGCAGCGTCGCCCATCGGCCGGACATCCTGGTCCATCCGGTCAGCACCGGGGAAATCGCGGCGATCATGGCTTACGCCAGCAACCAGCGCATTCCCGCGGTCGTTCGCGGGTCGGGCACCGGGCTGGTCGGCGGCTGCGTCGCGGTCCGGGGTGGCATCATGATTGATACGACCCTGATGAATCATGTTCTGGAAATCGACCGGGACAATCTGACGGTCACCGTCGAACCGGGCGTCTTGCTGATGGACCTGGCCAAGGCGGTTGAGGCGGAAGGCTTGTTCTACCCGCCGGATCCCGGCGAGAAATCGGCGACAATCGGCGGCAACATCAGCACCAACGCCGGTGGCATGCGTGCTGTTAAATATGGGGTCACGCGCGATTATGTGCGCGGCTTGACGGTCGTGCTGCCCAGCGGCGAAATCATCGAGCTGGGCGGTAAAGTGGTCAAGAACAGCTCCGGCTATGCCCTCAAGGATCTGATGATCGGATCGGAAGGGACACTGGGCATCATCACCCGGGCGATCCTCAAGCTGCTGCCCCTGCCGCCGAAACGGCTCAGCCTGTTGGTTCCGTTTGCCGACCTTTCGCCCGCCCTGGAAACTGTGCCCAAGATCATCCAGTCCAAAGTCGTTCCGACCGCGGTCGAATTTATGGAACGGCAGACCATCCTGTTCGCCGAAGAATATCTGGGCAAACGATTTCCGGACACTTCAGCGCCCGCCTACCTGCTGCTGACTTTTGACGGCGCCAGCCAGGCCGCCATCGATAGCGAATACCGGTATATCGCCGATCTGTGCCTGGCCTGCGGCGCTCTGGATGTCCTGATCATCGACACCGAAGAACGGCATCAGTCGGTCTGGAATGCGCGAGGCACATTCCTCGAAGCGATCAAGGCATCGACAACCCAGATGGACGAATGCGATGTCGTCGTGCCGCGCACCCATGTGGCTGATTTTATTAAATACACCCACCGGCTGGCGGAAGAACTGCAGATCCGTCTGCCCAGCTTCGGCCATGCCGGCGACGGCAACCTGCACGTCTATGTCTGCCGGGACGCCCTGGACGAACCGGCCTGGCAGGAAAAATCGGCGCTGGCCTTCGACCGGATGTATGAAAAGTCTATCGAGCTGGGCGGCCTGGTATCCGGCGAACATGGCATCGGCTATGCCAAAAAAGGCTACATGCAGCATCAGTATGGTCCGGTGCAAACCCGGCTGATGCTGCAAATTAAAGCTGTTTTTGATCCGCTGAACATTCTCAATCCGGGGAAAATCTGCCAGTAGTGGCGCCGGAACGGATCACTCCGAAGGCACAACGGCTGCCAGGTTCCCGCCCGCCGGAAATCAGATTTTCGACAGCAATTCACTCTTTTTGGCTTCGAATTCGGCCTCGGAAATGATGCCCTGATTCTTTAAATCGGACAATTCCCGGATCAGCTGCACCGGATCTTTAGCGGCAGCGGCCGGCGTGCCGGCATCAGGGTATGCAGAAGCAGCCGTCGCGGCGGTTGGCGCGGCAGCCGGTGCGGCCTGTGCGCTGCTGCCGGTGAAAACCGGAGGCCTTATTGAAGCCGGAGTGCTTTGCAGCTGTCGGGCAACAGTATTCAGACTATCCTGCATCATGGCATAATTGACAATGCCCAGGCCGAACAGCGCCAGAACCAGATACACCGTGCTGTTGTCGCTGATCTGGATGTTGCGGCCGGCGGCCGCGTCAGATAGTTTTTTGCCGCGTGTGTAGAACCAGTAAAGCTGGTAGAACGGGACAAAGATCAGGCAAAGGAATTCGCCGGCACAATCCGGAGCTTCTTTGTTGAGCAGCTTGATTTTCTTGCACAACGCGTAGAGCCAGATCAGGTTGTAAATGCCGAAAGTGATCAGGCTCAGGATAATGCAAACCGCGATGTCCTTAACTTCCAGCAATTCAGCGGGCACACCGGACTGCCAGCCGCTGCCATAGGAACCGTTCATCCCCGGGTTAGTTTCCGGGTACCTGTAATCTCTCGGTTTGACATAATACTCGCGTCTCGGATCATCATCCAGGGCCAGGGCCAGGATTCCGATCGCGGCAAAATAAGCAGCCNNAAGCAGCCAGGGATAACAGTTCCGACAGATTCAGGCTATCCTCGTTCGCAAACGGAGGATATCCGGCCAGAGACAGCCCAATCAGCAGAATAATTGCAACACCACAGAGACCTGCTAAGATCATCTTATTGGGGAGGATATGGGAAACCGTCAGGATAAAGGCCAGACCAATCAATATATAGCTGACAGGGGTGAAAAAGGAGTAACTGTATAAAAATCCATTAGCTGCAAACAAGGAGATCAGGACGATGGGAATAATCAGTAATTTGATGTTCTTTTTTGCATAAAGAAAAATCATGATGATGAATGTAAGCAAGAACAGCAAGGGGATCATAAAAGGAATAATTTGAATGAAATGGCTATATCCAAAATAATAGTAAAAAAAGGAAAAAAGATTGTCAATTTTTACTCTGCCGTCATAGATATTAACGATCACGATTTTAAACAAGAGCGCGACAACGGCGCAGATGCCGGCCACAACAGGCAATGGGGATTCCAGGGGTATGCGGAATTGCTTCTTTTCCATAAAGTCCTCCAAAGGGGGATTGATCAAGTGTTGATTATAACGTAAAACAGACCCGTTCTCAATTAATTGAGCTCAATTTGGGTATATAATGAATGCATCTTTTCCACAGGCTTTTCGGCGCCTTCTCCCGCTGCGCGGTCAGACAGCAGCGCTGGAAAAGCCTGCCCGCTCTGTGGGGTGGGAAAGATGCATGATGAACAACAGATGAGGCTGATTATGAAAAGATTCAAACCGGGACGGATTATCTTGTTTGCCTTGCCGATTATTCTGCTGCTAACGGGTATTGCTTTGGTAGCCAGTGCCGTTAGCTTTAATTACCAATACAACCGTTTCAAGGTTGAATTTGCTTCCAGCGTGGCGTATGCCCAGGAGAACAACAGCCTGCGGGCAGAGGATCGGGGCCTGTCGGTTCGCGTCACGCCGCGCAACGCCGCCGGACTGTACACCGAAGTTGTCAACAGCGGTATCAGTAAAAAGATCAGTGAACTCCCGGTGCGGGAATATATCCGGCTGGATTTCGGCAACGGCGACCGGATGCGAATCTGGCCTGGCAATTCCGCGAGCCTTTACATTGATTTTGTCACGGCCGAAGGGTACGCCATTTCATTTTTGACAAGCGAATCCGGCCGCTATGAGGACATCGAGCGAATCGTCAGTGCCGAAGGTTCAGCCGGAGCCAATGAATCGTGGGATGCCGGCGATCAATAAACCTGTTTTGCTAACGGCGGATCTTGTGCTAATATTGGCTGAGTATCAACGCGATCGAGGATTTCCGGCCATGAGCTATGTCTACAAGACCAAAGGCACTTGCTCCAGACAGATCACTTTCAATGTCGAAGGTCATGTCATCACTGATATCCAATATACAGGCGGTTGCAGCGGCAACTTGAAAGCCATCCCGCGCCTGGTGGATGGCTGGACAGCCGAGGAAATAGCGGCCAAATGCCGCGGCATCACCTGCGGCAGTAAAAATACGTCCTGCGCGGATCAGCTGGCGATCGCCGTCCTGCATGCCGCAGCTGAGCAGGTCGTTTTCGGCCGGTAATTGCGAGATTTAGGCAGAACGATAGCTAAACGGCGCATAAATCTTGATTGTTCTGTTTGTGTGACGCTACTTCACGATCATTGGCATTTTTTCAATAATGCAACAAATAACCCAACTAATATTCAATAACCCAACAAATAACGCAACAAAACATGCGTAAGCAGCTGCCGGAAGCCATCTACTGAACCAATTTGGCGGTAAATTCAGCCCGGCAGGTGTTGCCGACGAAATCATCTTCCCAGTACTCATAGAAAAGAATCGCGAAATCGGTTACATTGCCCGGGACAATGTAGACCAGGTCGCCGGTCTTGGACTCGTTNNTCGGGGAGCTGCCCCTCGGCAAAACTCGTTTCGGCATAGACTGTGGCGCCTTCCAGCGAGGCCCATGTCAGTTCGAAATCACTGTAGAACATGGGGATCTTGCCCTGGTCGGCGAACGTATCAGTGACGGTGACGTTGACGACAAGAAACAGATTGGCTTCATCGTCCGGCACATACTCGCTTAGTTCCGGCACCAGTTTAGCTGAGTTGATTTTCACATCGAAAAAAGCGGTCTGCATGACTTCATCCTGGCCAAAAACCAGAGTTTCACCATGACCGCGGCCTTCGGCTTTCATCTTGGCGGCGGCATTGCTCACGATATCGTTGATCCGGCAGCCGGAAACCAATAATAAAACAGATATAAGCAGTAAACTGAGGAGCAGCCTTTTCTTGAGCATGGCAGCCTTCCTTTCATTAAGCCGGATTGGCAGTTTTTTAAATTCTGAACCTATTATATTCGAAACAGTGTGCCGCCGTCCACGCCGTGCCTCTGGTCAAACACTGTTTATTTTACAACAGGAAAAATTATAATATAATGAAATCCAGGCATTGATCAGGAGGAACCTCATGATCCGAATCAAAAAATCATTAGCAGACCTGCTGCCCCGCGAATACCTGGCAGCCGTTGTTGAAGCCTATCAGTCCCTGCGCGGCGGCGGCCGGGAAACCGCCGAACAGCTGATTCATGAGCCGGTGGATTTTTTCCCGGTAGAATATGAAGACCAGCTCAAGGCGCTGCTGCCGAAAACCGGACAGCGTATCGCTGCCGGCTTGACTGAAACCATTGACGGGGCGCCGACCGATTCCTTCCGCCGGGCGACGCAGCTGGGCGCCGCGCCGATCGGTTCCCGGGGCTGGTACCGTGCCGGTGAAGACGGGAAGCTGTATCTGACGACTAAATCGGAGCATTATCACGCTGCCCTGGGGCATGACTTCCCCGGCTACCGGCTGATCGAAAAAGCCAAAAAGCTCGGTATTCCTAACGCAACGCACAACAACACGCGCGGCACGATCACCCGGTATCTGGAACAGGAACTGATCCGGACGGCCAACGGGCTGGACCGGGGGGGACAGGAACGCCTGGAGCAGATTCTGGTCTCGCGGGAACCGCATGTACTCAACCGGGTGATTAATCTGGAAACGGGGTCGCTGGCCTGCGAAGCAGCCATTAAGATGATGTTGGCCAGCTTTTACCAGTCAGAAACACGGCAGGCGGAGCCGAAGTACCAGGGCCGGATCCCGGTTTTTCTGGTTATGGGTGACCAGGCCGGCGGCAATACGGCGAATTATCATGGCACGACTCTCTTTGCCCAATTCCTGCGCGGAATGTGGCCGACGCTGGCCGAAGCCATGGAGAAAGCCGGTCTGCTCAAGGTCGTTGCCGTGCTCCCGAATAATCCGGAGGATTTTGCCGGGAAGATCGGGCATTACAACCAGGGCTGCTATAAAACCGCCGGATTCCTGCATGAAATCATCCTGATGAATTACGGCGGCATCAAGCTGGATCGTGCTTATCTGCAGGACGCCTATAAGCTCTGCCGCCAAACCGATACGCCCGTCCTGTGCGATGAAATTCAGTCTTGCATGTGGTATCCGGATTTTTATTTATTCCGCCAGTATGACCTGACGCCGGATTTCGTGACCATCGGCAAAGGTTTTTCCGGAGGCACTTACCCAGCGTCGCGGCTGCTGACGACTGGCGAGATGGATTGCCTCAGCCAGTTTGGCGCCCTGGTCACCAATGGTCAGGAAGAGCTGGCTTCGCTCGCCTACCTGATCACGATGGAGATGGTCGGCGCCAACGGCTGGGAAATCGAAGCGAACGGCGCCTATTATGAGAATTCCCTGCGCGAACTGGCCGCCCGTTACCCGGAAATGATCAGCGGCATCGAAGGACTGCAGTTCCTGCTGGCGATCCACTTCCAAAGTGTGGAAACCGCGGTCGGTTTCTGCCGGATCATGACTGAACGCGGTGTGGATATCAGCGCGCAAACCTACAAACCGGACTGCCCACCAGCGGCAATCACTAAGCTGCCAGTCACGGCGGACAGAGCCTTGATTGATTTCTTCCTCGAACGAACCGAGGCGGCGCTGAAGGATCTCAGCCATTGAGAGATCTGAAAGCTCTCCCCCATTGAGAAATCGGATAAGGAGACGATAATTATGATGGAGGAAATTTACCGCCAAAAAGCCAAAGAACTGGTTGCCCAAATGACCCTGGCGGAGAAAATCGCCCAGATGCGCTACGATGCCCCGGCAATCGAGCAGCTGGGGATTCCGGCTTACAATTGGTGGAACGAGTGTCTGCACGGCGTCGCCCGTTCCGGTAATGCGACGGTATTCCCCCAGGTGATCGCCATGGCCGCCAGCTTCGACCCGGATCTGCTGCAAGAAACAGCCGCGGCCATCTCCGACGAAGCCCGGGCCAAATACAACGAATATCGCCAGTTCGGCGATACGGGAATTTATCAGGGGCTGACGATGTGGTCGCCGAACATCAACATTTTCCGCGATCCCCGCTGGGGGCGCGGCCATGAGACCTATGGCGAGGATCCGCATCTGACCGGCCGGATGGGGACGGCTTTTGTCCGCGGCTTACAGGGTGACGATCCTTGTTATCGTAAAGTGGATGCCACCCTGAAACATTATGCCGTGCACAGCGGCCCGGAGGCCAAGCGGCATGGCTTCGACGCGCAGGTCAGCCGGCAGGATCTGTATGGCACTTATCTGCGGGCCTTCCGCTATTGCATCGAGAACGCCGATCCCAGCGCGGTGATGGGCGCTTACAACCGGGTCAACGGCGAGCCCTGCTGCGCCAGCAAAACCTTGCTCCAGGATATTCTCACCGGCGAGTTTGGTTTTGACGGCTATGTGGTATCTGATTGCGGCGCAATCTGCGACATCAACAAGCATCATCAGGTCACAGCCAACGAAGCGGAAAGCGCAGCCCTGGCGGTGAACAACGGCTGCCAGCTGAACTGCGGCGACGCCTACAAGTGGCTGAAAACAGCCGTCGCCCTGAACCTGGTCGGCGAGGACGCGATCACAGCGGCGGTCGAAAAGCTGTTCGCCGCCCGTTTGCGCCTGGGTATGTTTGCCAATGATTGCATTTATGACCAGATCCCTTATTCGGTAGTCGACTGCGACCGGCATCGGGAGCTCAACCTGCGCATGGCCCGGGAAAGCCTGGTTCTCCTCAAGAATAATGGAATCCTGCCCCTGCGCGGCGACCAGACGATCGCCGTGATCGGTCCGAACGCCGATGACAGGAGCGTTTTACTGGGAAATTACAACGGCACGCCGTCCCATTGCACGACGATCCTGGAAGGCATTCAGGACGGCACTTCGGCCCGGGTCCGCTATGCCCGCGGCTGCGACATCTTCAGCGGCGAAATCCATCCCTGGGCGGAACATCCGCTGCGGGAGGCGGTTCTAGCGGCACGCAGCGCCGATGTCGCGGTGATGGTCATGGGTCTTAATCCCTTGATGGAAGGAGAAGAAGGCGATGCTTACAACGGCGCGATGAGCGGCGACCGGGTGGACATTGACCTGCCAGCGCCCCAGCGCACTCTGTTTGCGGCGATCGCTGCCACCGGTAAACCGATCGTTTTCATCAATGTTTCCGGCAGCTGCGTCAGCCTGACCGAACAGGATGCGGCCTGCGCCGCGATCGTCCAGTGCTTTTATCCGGGCGCCGAGGGCGGACGGGCCCTGGCCGACGTCTTGTTTGGCCGGGCTAATCCCTGCGGCAAGCTTCCGGTCACCTTCTACCGTTCAACCGCCGACCTGCCGCCGTTCGAAGACTATGCGATGACCAACCGGACCTACCGTTATTTCCAGGGTCAGCCGCTGTATCCGTTTGGCTATGGCCTCAGCTACACCCGCTTCAAAACCGGACCGCTGACGCTGCTGCCAGCGCAAGGCGCCTGTGATGTCCTGACTGTCAGCATTCCGGTGCGAAACACCGGCGACCGCCCCGGCTGCGAGGTGGTCCAACTGTATCTCAAGACCAGGGAACCGGACCGCAGCGGCCGCCAGCCCGGCCGTACCTTGATCGCTTTTGCTAAAGTCAGTTTGCAGCCGGGTGAAACAAAGACCGTACAACTGAGCTGCCGTCTCAGCGATCTGCCGGAGGATTGCCTGCCTTACGGCCGGCGGCCGGATCCGGCGGACCTGGCGCTGTTCGGGGAGCTCTAAAACGCGGCTGATGCCCGGACCGCAACCGGATTGCAGCAGCCGTTGACGCTTACGGCTTGAGATATTGATCCACCAGGTTCTGGAAGTCAGCCTCAAAAGTGCTGTCGGCGCGCAGCCGCATATTGTCCCGGTATAAAGCGTCGCTGCTGTCGTCCGGATTCAGGGCGCCGGTCTGGCCATCCAGAATCACCCGGACGGTTTCATCGTTGATCAGGCCGACCCAACCGCTGCCGATTCCTTCTTGCGGTTTTTCTGCTTTGACATCCTCATTGGCATAAAACAGATAGCCGCCGTCCAGGGTCAGCTCGATCTGCGGCGTGAAGGTGAACATCATGAAACAGGGGCTTTCCGCCGTTGTATTGCCGATCACCGCGTCGTACTGCGCACGATCTCCGGGCGAGACCAGATCGCCGTCGCCGCGGCTGACTGTTAAAATGTACTGGTGATCTGGCTGCAGACCGCTGCCCGGGCTGTCAGGATCCTGGTATTGGAGCGAATTTTCGATAACCAGAAGATCGCTGGGCTGAACCGGGCTGCCGCCGTCCGCGTAATAGACCCGGTCAATCCTGATTTCATGGACGATTGTAAAAATCGTCTGCTCAATAAACTGGTTTTCCTCATCGGTCAGAAAGGCTTTGTAGTCTTCCTTTTTGACTTGGAATTTGACGGGATATCGGTTGAAGCGAACCTCCATGACGGTTGCTTTGACAACAAGGTCGGCTTCCCCCGGCCAGTACAAGGCGTAATTGCCGGGCATCGCCATATCCGTCAGGGCTCCGCCGGTAAGATCCGCCGGCCTGTCAACCGCCGCAGATTCGGCAAATTTCAGGCTGCTGTATAAAACGGGATTGCCATCCAGCCGGAGGCTTGATGTTTCAGCATTGTCCGCCGATGAAGCCACGGAGGCTGCAGTTTGTCCGGATGTCGGGTGCTGGCCGGTCTGTGCGGCGCCTGGCCGGAGCATTTTCCATATTCCATTCAGGCCAGACTGGCCTGAAAAAATCATGATGGCTATAGTCAGACACACGAGCGCGGCGGCGCCGGCGCATACAGCCGGACGAACAGGCCGGCGCTGGCTTTTCATCGGTTTTTTTCCTGACTGTGCCCGCTGCAAATAAGAGATTGTTCTGGCGTAAAAACCCTGACTGGGCTGGATCGGTGCGACAGCAGCCCGATATTCTGTTTTATTCATCAGACATTCCTCCAAGTTTTTTCCTGATCAGACCTCGTCCCCGTTCAAGCCAGGTGGCTACGGTCGACGGCCTGGTTCCGAGGATCCCGGCAATCTCGTTGATAGAATAATCTTCATAGTAAAAAAGATGAATCGGGATCCGGTACTTGTTGTCCAGTTCCATGATGGCTTGCAACAGCTCCTGACCTTCCCCCGGGTGATAGCAGTAACCCAGATCCTCCGGCAATGAGGTCCGGAGCCTGAACCAATGGGACTTGACATGATCTTTGCTTTTATTGATGGCTACCCGGATCAGCCAGGCCTTTTCATGCGCTTCGCTTTCCAGATCCGGATTTTTCGTCATATAGGCCAGAAAAACATCCTGGGCTATGTCTTCGGCGTCGTGAAGGTTTTTCGTATACGAAAAAGCGATTTGGATGATGCTGGTTGTATATTTGCTGACAGCGTTCCGGATCCGTTCGCTGATGGCCGATGGTGTCTCCAACCCAGCATCAACTCCTTTCACCTATAATACGACTGACAACCGGAAAAAATCTCAAGATTATTATTCGACGATCATTTTTCTGACAAATTTCGTTATTATCTGTTGACTGGCGGCTTAATTATAACAGACTGCAAGTAGAACCGGATCAGTCGGATACTGGCCCCGGTCTTTATAGCCCTGATTACCTGGTATATATATCCGTAAATCCGGCCAGGCAAAACGATTATTAGCTAATATAAATATATATTCGCTATTATATTGACAATATAGCTGTTTCTATGTACAATATAGCTATTCCGAAAGTGAGGCGATGGATCATGCGAGTCCCATCCACCGAAGTTCAAAACAGTTTTGGCAAGTACCTGAAAATGGCCCTGGAGCTGGAACCGGTCATTATCACGAAAAATGGCAAAGATGTCGCGAGAATCGATCCTTGTTCCGCAGCCTTGAGCTTGTCAGAATCGAACCCGGCATACAGTGTCGGGAATAAGAGGATGTCTTATCAGGAGTTTATCGAAATGACCGCAAACAGCGACGAGCGTTATGAGCTGATCGACGGCGAAGTCTATCTGCTTGAATCACCGGTCTATGATCATCAGGCCATTCTTAGTGAAATACATGTCATCTTGCATGATTGGTTCAAAGGCAAGCCCTGCCGCCCTTTGTTTGCGCCTTTTGATGTGACATTGGCCAAGAATGAAGAAAACATCAGCGTGGTGCAGCCGGATATTCTGGTGATCTGCGATCTGGACCGCATCGACAGCAACGGTCATTACCAAGGTGTGCCGACTTTGGTTGTCGAAGTCATGTCGCCATCCACCCGCCGCAAGGACATGCTGAAAAAACTCGACCTCTATCTTCAAACCGGTGTCCAGGAATACTGGCTGATCGATCCAAGCAAACGGTCGGTGTTCTTATATTCTTTTAAGTCCGGTGATTTTCTGGACAATCGGACTTATATCGGCGACGCAACCCTGCAATCCAGCTGTTTCCCCGGATTGGAAGTTCCGCTGGCAGCGGTATTTTATCCTTGACCGGTAAAAACGCGTATGATTATAGGAAATATTAAACAGGAGTGCGCCATGCCTGAATCGCATGCCCGCCTTGATGCCATCAAGCGTAAAGTCCGAGGATGGAAAAAACTGGAAAACAAGATCCGTTTCAACGGTACCGGTTCGGCTGTCCATTCCGGGCTGGTCTGGGACGAATTTTTCGACCTGCACGACAGCTGCCAAAAATCCGTAAGATACACGCTGAACCGGCTTGCCGTACTAAACGACGAAGAACTCGGCGCCATCGCCAGCGAGTTTTTCTGGAATGTCTACTACCGCTTCTACAAAGAAAACGGCATCGTCAACGTACATTTACATGATCCGGAAATTCTCCGGCAGATGGGATTACCCGGCGATTCCGATCAGGCGGCGATCAAAAAGAGATTCCGCGAACTTGCCAAGCGCTATCACCCGGACACGGGCGGCGACAGTGCGAAGTTTATCGAACTGATCGAGCGATACCGGAGGCTGGGCGACAGATAAAGCCTGGCGGAACGATCGGTTACGGCACGGTATGATCAGGTAAAGGGTATAGCACGGTTCGCCCGGTTACGGCAGTCCCTGGGCTTCGCCGATGATCTTGACGGAGGCGCTGGCCCCGATTCTGGAGGCGCCGGCCTCGATCATTTTCAGGGCTGTGGCATAATCGCGGATGCCACCGGCGGCTTTGACCCCCATCATATCGCCGACGGTCTTGCACATCAGCGCAACATCTTCGGCCGTGGCGCCGCTGATTGAAAATCCGGTTGATGTTTTGACGAAGTCGGCCCCGGCGTCTTTTGCCGCCTGGCAAGCGAGTACTTTCTGGCTGTCGGTCAGCAGGCAGGTTTCCAGGATGACCTTGACCAGCACTCCGCCGGCAGCCTGGACTACCGCGGCAATATCTTTTTTCAGGCTGTCGGCGTCATTTTCCCGGGCGCTGCTGATATTGATGACCATATCGATTTCCTGCGCGCCGTTATCTACGGCGTTGCGGGTTTCAAAGGCTTTGGTCTCGGTGGTTGTGGCTCCCAAAGGGAAACCGACTACGGTGCAGACTTTGACTGGACTGCCCTGAAGCATGCTGTGACAAAGCTGGACATAGCAGGGATTGACGCACACGGACGCAAATCCGTATTGCAGCGCTTCGGCGCAGAGTTTCCGGATCGCTTCGGGGGATGTGTCTGGTTTCAGGGCGGTATGGTCGATCATGCGGGCCAGGTTATCCATCGGGAATACCTCCATCAATTGCGTTTTTATTTAAGATAAGTTTGGCTGAACAGCCGGTCGATTTCCGCCCGCACTGGCATTGCCGGCGCGGTTCCATACTGGGTTACCGAAAGTGCTCCGGCGACATTGCCGTACTTGGCGGCCGTAAACAGATCATGGCCTTCCGCCAGCGCCATCGCGAAACCGCCGTTGAAAGCGTCGCCGGCGCCGGTTGTGTCGACGACCTGCTTCATTTTGATCGGGTCCAGCAGCTCGTACTTTTGACCGTCGGTTACAAAAGCACCTTTGGCGCCCAAGGTAATGACCACGCCCTGCAGGCCTTTCCGGAGAAAAACTTCGGCGGCCCGGCGGGCGTCGGCCGCGGTTTCCACCGCGATCCCGGTCAGAACCTCAGCTTCGGTTTCATTGGGGGTGACGATCGAAACGCAGGATAGCAGCTTGTCGGAGACCGGCTGAGCTGGAGCTGTGTTAAGGACAATTTTCTTACCCCAGGCATGGGCGATTGCGGCGATTTCTTCCGTGGCGTCCATATTGACTTCCAGCTGCAGCAAAAGCACATCGGCATCCCGGACGACCGCGGAAGCCCGGGCGACATCGGCCGGAGTGATGCGGCCGCAGGCGCCGCTGGTGACAGTGATCATGTTCTGGCCGGATATTTCGTCGACCATGATTAGCGCCGCTCCGGTCGTCTGAGCTTCGTCCTCGATAATATAATCGGTGTTCATTTTTTCCTGGCGGTAGAAATCCAGAATAACCCGGCCGAAGACATCTTTGCCGATTTTGGTGATAAAAATGACATCCGCGCCGGCCCGATGGGCGGCGACGGCCTGATTGGAGCCTTTTCCGCCCGGACCCAGCTTGAATGAAGACCCAAGCAGCGTTTGCCCCGGTACCGGCAATCCCCGGGAACGGCTGGTCAGATCGACCACAAAGCTGCCAAAAACGACAACTTTCCCTGCCAAATCATTCACCCCTTTTGGTACGACCGTAAGTCAGTCTTCGTCGATCGTCTTGAAGGACTTGCCCCAGGCTTTGACGCGCAGATTGTAGACTTCGTTGTCCTGGGCGTTTTCCCAGAAGGTCAGAAGCACGAGATCTTCGGTCGGGCTGTTATTGTCCAGGGAATGGAAGACACCGCCGGGGATAAACACTGTGTCGCCGGCCTGAATGTTAAAAGTTTCCTGATCCAGGTGAATGACGGCCGAACCTCTGAATATAAAGTAGATTTCATTCTTCTCATGGACGCCGCCGCCGGTTTTGCATCCAGCTTTTAACGTGCCCTCGTTGATCTGGATGGTCTGGGCGCCGGCCACGATATCATCCAGAATCATTTTTGACGAATAAGATGCGTCCAGGACAAAGGGCTTGACTTGGGTGTCGCGAATAATTCTTGCTTTTGGCATAAATCCTCCTGATTTTCCGCTTGGGAAATTTTATTGGGTATTTTGATTTTACGCAGGGCTGCTGTGGCTGCGATCACAGTTTGCCGACCTGAACCAATATTTTGATCTTGGTCGCGTCCAGGTTATGGGCGGTCCGAATGACATCAATGACATCGTCAAAGGCAAAACGGTGGGTGATCAGCGGGCGTAAATTGATTTTCCCGGAGGCCATGATCTGGACGACCTTATCCGTTAAGCCGAATTCGCCGACAATGCCGGTCATCTGCATGGCCTTCAAGGTAAAGGTGTCGATGTCAAAATCCCGCAGCTGGGTCTCATAGAAGCTGATCAGCTGGATCCGGGCTTTGCTGGCCGCCGCGTGCACACATTGGGCCAGGGCGCCGATGCTTCCTGACGTCTCAATGACCACGTCGGCACCTTTCCCGTCCGTCCGGGCTTTCACAAATTGAGCGAGGTCTTCCCGGGTCATGTTAATCGTTTCGTCGGCGCCGACGGTGCGGGCGACATCGAGCTTGATATCTTTCCGGCCGCCGACCAGCACCTGGCGGGCGCCGTAATATTTGCAGAGCGCCGCGGCGGCCAGCCCGATCGCGCCGGTTCCGACGACCAGCACCCGGCTGTCGGCCGTGATCGCTGCTTTCTGCACCGCCGCCAGGGCGATTGTCGACGGCTCGGTCAGGGCGGCGACATCCAGGTCCACAGAGTCGGGGATCTGGAACATATGCCGCTCGGGCATCAGCATATACTCGGCGAATGAACCGTCCCAGCAATCGATGGTGCCCAATGCCCGGGTATTCGGGCATCGATTGTAATCCCCGGCCAGGCAATGCGGGCAGGTGCCGCAGGTAACCCCCGTATCGGAGACGACCCGGTCGCCGGGCTGGAATCGGCTGACCCCCTCGCCGACCGCTTCGACGATTCCTGACCATTCGTGGCCGATCCGCACCGGATATTTAATCAGGCCGTCGCGGACAAAGCTCAAATCGCCGCTGTAAATGGCCAGATCCGTTCCGCAGATACCGGAGTAGACGACGCGGCTGAGCACTTCCCCCCGACCCGGAACCGGTTTACCGGTCTTGATGATTTTCGCTTCGCCAGGCCCGGCAATGATCAGGGCGTTCATCTGGTTGTTGATCTGCTGATCCATTTTTTATACCTTCCTTTATTTGAGATGATATTGCATTTTAATCCATTCGTCGGCAGGCGCCGATCCGGTTAACGACACGAGCCCGCGCCCTCGTCTGCGCCGATGGCCTCGTTGATGGCTTCGTAAAGGACAAGTTCCGAGGTCATCGCTCCATCCAGGCGGACATGAATACCGGCGTTTGCCAGTTCATAGCCGCTGACCCGGCAAGTCCGGCGGGCGTTGTCAAAGGTAACCGCATAATCCCGCGCAATATCGGCGCCGCGCAGCCGGACCAGCACTTCACGATTCTGCGGGTCAGCGAGCTGGAATACGCCGAGCATGCCGCGGGAGCCGTCCGGAGCCGCGGTTTCCAGAATGCCGAATCCTTTGGGCTGCAATTCGCTGATGTCGGGCGTATGGTGGTATACCCTGGCTTCGGGCAGAAAAGCGCGGATAAAATTCTTGTACAGGGAGACGCTGTGCCGGATGAATTCCAGCTGGTTTGTATTGGTCTCTTCGCCGAAGGGAGTGCCGACCGATAGGGTCGGCTGGACAAACAGCAGCAGCCGCAGCTGGAATTCGAGGGAACCGGTGAGATAGCCACCTTGACCTCCGACCAGGCGGTCGACATGTTCCGGCGGCAGCGCCAGGGTCATGCCATTGGTAATGGCAAAGGAGCGCGGCGCTTTTTGCCAGTCGGTCACCCAGGTATGGTTGAAGTACCGGGTCAGGCCGACATCGGTTCGGCCGCCGCCGCCGGCGCAGTTTTCGAAGATGACGTCCGGGAAACGCCGGCGCAGGCGGTCGTAGATGCCGTACAGCGCTTGATAATAGCGGAGGAAGTCGTTTTCCCAGATGCCGTCGCGGCAGGTTCGGGTGAGGTAGCTGGGATAGCCGGCATTGTAATCCAGCCGGAAAAAATCACAGCCGTTATCCTCGATCACCCGGGCTATTTGCTCTTCCATCCAGGCTGCCGCGGCCGGATTAGCCAGGTCAAGGATCTGAGCTCCGTTTTCCTGTCCGTCATAGGCGGTCGCGAGAAAGTCGGGGTGGCTGGCATACGCCTGGCTGTCCTTGCCGATGCGCTCGGCGTCCATCCAGAGCCCGAAGAGCATGCCTTGTGCTTTGACAGCATCGCGGATCTCGCGCAGGCCGTTGGGGTAGCGGTCCGGATTGTACTGCCAGTCGCCGGCCTTGAGCCACCATTGGTCCTCCTGGTCCGGCGGCAGGTACCACCCGGCATCGATGAAGAATATTTCGGCGCCGATCGCAGCGGCATTGGCGACCGCTTGCAGGGTGGCCTCGCGGTGCATGTAAAATTCGGGCCCGATGCCGGTTTCCACCCAGCAATGCTTGCCGCGGGCCGGCGGCAGAAAAACGCTGCGGCGCAGATGGGCATGCATCTGGTTGACTGCTTCGTCGAGACCGCCGAAAGTCAGGCCAAAATGGACTTCCGGCGTTGCCAGGGTTTCGCCCGGCGCGAGGATCCGCATCGGCGCCGGCGCGTCAAGGCGGACCGCGAAGGACAGCCGGGCGATGTTGTGAGAATCGGCCACACCGCAGTCGGCGTCCAGATCGAAATCAAACGCATAGCCGCCGGACCAGCCCAGCTGGCAGATGAAAAATTCACCGGTCGCCAGGTTTTCCAGGGCGAACATCGGATGGCGATGCCGGTCCCGCCGGAACCGTCCGGCGACGGAATAGCCGGCGCTGGGCAGATCATGCCAGGCAAAGCCGCCTTCCATGCCCCAGTGGCTGTGTTCCATGTATCCCAACCGGTACAGAGGATCACCGGCGCGCAGATAGCTTTGCCATCTGTCCAGGGACTGAAGCCCGCCGCTCAGGATGGCCAGCCGGGAAAGGTTGAGATTGCGGCCGGTGTTGTTGGTGATTTCCAGCCAGCGGGAGAAGACCTGCGTGCCGTCCAGCAACGTGTGCACTTGGACCGTGACCGGTAAAAGCTTGCTGGCCAAAGTGACGGTTCCCTGCAATCCCCGGGCGGTGACGGTTTTGGCAAATCCCTGCCATTCCCATTCATATCCCAGTGAGCAGCCGTCCAATTCGAGCTGGAAAGCCTGCGGAAGCGGGAAATCATCCGGATTCAGACGGGGTGGCCGGGACAGCGGGTTGGAGGCCAGTGCGAATCCGGAGGCGTTGCAGCCAGCCGTCACATATCGGCCGCCGGTCCATACCTCTTCAAAAACCATCTTGTCGCTACGATAGCAAAGGGCGTATCCGTCATTTTTCTCGAGAATGATATCGGTAAAGGCCTGACTCATTTTTGTTCTCCTCCCGGTTGCCGCAATCGTGTCAACATAACTCGCTCGCTTAGCCGACCGGCGTTTGGGTCAGCGTCGTGGCGCTTTCCAGGGAACTGTCCCCCTCCACGACCTGGACGGTTTTCGACAGTCCCAGGCGAACGGCTCCGGCGGCAATCATCCGCAGGGCGTCTTCCTGGGTGTTGATGCCGGTGGAGGCTTTGATTTTCATGCGGTCGCCGACGATCCTTTTCATGAGCCGGATATCCTCGACCGACGCGCCGCGCGTGCCGAAGCCGGTCGATGTCTTGACAAAATCGGCCCCCGCTTTCAGGGCCAGCCGGCAGGCTTCCTCTTTTTCCGGGTCGCTGAGGTAACAGGTTTCCAGGATCACCTTCACGGTTTTGCCGGCCGCTGCCCGGACAACGCCCAGGATATCCTCATAAACCAAATCGCTGTTACCGTCGCGCAAAGCGCCGACATTGATCACCATGTCCAGTTCATCGGCGCCGCTGCGGACGGCTTCGGCCGCCTCAAAGGCTTTGACTGCCGGCGTCGTCGCGCCCAGGGGAAATCCGATCACCGAGCAGACCCGGACCGGCGTCCCGGCCAGCAGCTGGCGGACATAGGCGACATGAACCGGATTCACGCAGACGGAGGCCGCGCCGTACCGGATGGCCTCTGCGCAGAAAGCCCGGACGGTTTCCCGGGTGGTGAAGGCTTTGAGCACGGTATGGTCGCAGTACCGGCCCAGTTCCGGCTTGTATAGATCCGTGTGTTGATCAGTCATCATTTGCCCCTCCTGGCATCCGGTATTATGAATCAACAGGTACAATCATTTCCCCTGAGGTATTTTTCCTCCGGATGGCTCTGGATCAGCATCTCGATCTCCTGCCGGCTGCCGATCGCTGACTGCGCGCCGGCACGCATGGCGCAGACTGCCCCGGCCGCATTGGCGAACCGGATCGCTTCGGGAATGGACTTCCCTTCGGCAAGCATGACAGCCAGGCCGCCATTGAAGGCATCGCCAGCAGCCGTCGTGTCGACCGGAGTGATCGGGAAGGCCGGATAAAGTTTGTAAATCCCCCCGGAAGCATAGAAGGCGCCCCGCCCGCCCAGGGTGATGACGACATGGGCGACCCCTTTGGCCAGCAGCAGATCGGCTGCCTGACGGGCGCTACGCAGATCCCGGCCCGGATTGAGGCCGGTGTAGAACTGGGTTTCCGTCTCATTGGGCGTAAAAAAGTCGATCTTCGGGAATAAATCATCAGGCAGCGGTTT
>DOFA01000255.1 GCA_003532195.1 Clostridiales bacterium | reverse complement strand
GCGGCTGCGACAGAAACCCTGTAGCCGCCGGCTGGAATGTCGCCGCAAAGAGCGAGCGAAATAGCCGGGCTGCCTTGATCCGATATCGGCAGTCGGACGTCTATGGGCAGCCGGACATCGAACCGCTCGATTAACCTTTGTTGCAAGTACATGGCTGCATAATCTGTATCGTCCGAGCGGTCTTGCCCAACGATCGACTTGAGCGCGCCCAGACTGAGAGAGCCGCTACCGCAGCAGGCCTGGCGGGGAGTGGGATAGACCGGGAGGCTGTCCGGTACAGCGCCGATGATGTCCAGGCTATTCAAGGTGATGTCTTCAAGAATTGAGCGGAGCCGGACAATCACAGAGTTGGACCAGACGCCCACAGGGATGGTGATTCTACCCTGAAGACGGCCGTTCGTCTGAGCGTCGAAGCGGCCGGCACATTCTGGTTTCTCCCGGGTGCCGTGAAAGATCTCAACCGCCTGAACCGCCGAATTCTCAGCCAATTCCAGACACACCGCACCGATATAGCATTCCTGGCCGAAATCAAAGTGAATATCAACGCCGACATCCATCAGTGAATTCCATTTCCAGCCGATGGGCTTGCCATTGCCCAGACTGCCGCCGGCCATATCGATGGGGCCGGGATCCATCCCCGCGGTATCGGCATATTGGTCGGGCGGGAAGGGCTGGATTCCGCCGCGGCGGTAAAAGGCATACGAGCCGGCAAGGCCGGATTCTTTTTTGTTCAATGAACCGATATACATGGTGACTCCTTCGGCCGGCAGCTGCTGCCGCGGACAATCAGCTCCGGCGTCAGCATGACCGAACAGGGTGATAAATCTGATTTCGCGATACATCCGATCAGACGCTCGACAGCAAGCGTTCCCATCTGGTAAGCATGCTGGTCGATCGTCGTCAGGGGCGGCGAACTAAGAACGCTGTAAGGAACATTATCACAGCCGACCAGCGAAATATCCCCGGGAATATGGAGACCTTCCTGCTGCAGGAATCCCATCGCGCCGAAGGCGGTCATGTCGTTCAAGCAAACACAGGCCGTCGGGCGGCTGGAAAGCCGGAGCAGCCTGGCGGCACAGCGGCGGCCGTTCTCAATTTCATAAACCTCCGCGCCCTCGCTCTCGGATTCGGACAGGAGGATCGCTTCTTCCTGCAGATCCAGACCGGCCTGTTGCATACCGTCGCGAAAACCTTGCAGCATCTGAACGCGGCTAGGCCTGTCCAGCGGTGCGCCGAGAAAGCCGATCCGGGTATGGCCGCAGCTTGCCAGATGCTCAACCAGCATGGCGCCAGCCCGGCGGAAATCAAAGCCAACATGCATGCAGGCAAGCGACGTAGATTGTTCGATTGTCACCAGCGGGTAGCCCATGTCGATTGCACGCATGGCGGCGGTCATATCAGGGTTGATGCTCGCCAGCAGCAAACCGGAGACCCGCTTGCTGATCAGCATTTCGAGTTCCTGCATCTCCTTGCGGGCGTCCCGGCCGGCGCTGCATAGCACGATGCTGTAAGCAAAGCGGTCCGCGGTATCATGAATGGCTTGCAGCAGCTGGGCATAATAAGGGTTGGTCAGATTGGGCAGCAGGACGCCGATTTCCCGGCTGTCCTGCTTTTTCAGGTTCTTGCCGATGGCGTTGGGCGTATAGCGCAGCGCGCGGGCTGCCTTGAGCACACGCCGCCGGCTGTCTTCACTGACCGGATAACCGGAATTCGCTAAAACACGAGACACAGTTGCGATGGATACACCGCTGGATCGCGCCACATCATGAAGGGTTGGCTGTTTGGCCATGGTATGCTCCTTATAGTAGTAACCGTTTACTAAAGCATAGCGCAAATCTTTCGCATCTGTCAAGAATTTTCCGGCTTGCACGAGATGAAGCGCGAGCTGAAGCAAAAGGCGGAAAGCTTGCGAAAAAGCAAGTTATCAAGCTTCTGTTTGAGTGATCTTGAGTGATATTTATCGAAATTCTGTTGACAGGCACCGGCACATTAGACTAAAATAAAAAAGGAAGAAAACGTTTACTATCAAAATGTTGGAGGCGCGGCAGGATGCAAACTTCATTTACCGTACGCAGTTTTCAAAACCGGGCCGAGATGGGGCGCGCCGCGGCAGCAGATACAGCCGCATGCATCAACCGTCTGCTGCAGGAAAAAGAACATTTGTCGATGATTTTTGCCGCGGCGCCGTCGCAGAACGAATTTCTGGAAGCGCTGCGCAGCGACCGTTCCATTGACTTCCGGCGCATCACGGCGTTTCATATGGACGAATACGTTGGGCTGGATCCCCAGGCGCCTCAAGGATTCGGCAACTTCCTGCGCGACCGCCTTTTCAGCCAGACCAATTTCCGCCAGGTCCATTATCTCAACGGCAACGCCGCGGATCCGCAAGCCGAATGCTTCCGCTATGCGCAGCTGCTACGTGAGAATCCGCCGGACATCGTCTGCCTCGGCATCGGCGAGAACGGACACATTGCTTTCAATGACCCGCATGTTGCCGACTTCCATGACCCGCAAGCGGTTCGCTGCGTCACCCTAGATAAAGTCTGCCGGACACAACAGGTGCACGACGGCTGTTTTGCCTCGCTGGAGCTGGTTCCGGAGCAGGCTCTGACGCTGACCATCCCGACCCTGATCAACGCCCGCTTCCATTTTTGCATCGTTCCGGGTCCGACCAAGGCCCAGGCTGTCAGCAATACCGTAGCCGGCCCGATCGATCCGAGTTGCCCGGCCTCGTCCCTGCGCTTATGCGAGAATGCCGTCCTCTATCTGGATGAGCAAAGCGCGGCTTTGCTGCCGCGGAGGTGACCCGATGGAATTGAGTATCATCACCGATGAAGTGTCGCAGCAGCTGGAGGAGATTATCCGCTTCTGCCGGCAATTTGACCTAAAAGCGGTGGAGCTGCGTTCCGTCGAAGGCCTGGGTGCTTTTGATTTTACGCCCGGTCTGGCTCAGCGGATGCGCGAGCAGTTCGGCGCCGCGGGGATTAAGGTATGCAGCCTGAGCCTGCCTTTCTATAAATGCGAATACAACGATCTCCAGACCCGGCGCCAGCACCTGGAGAGCCTCAGGCGCTCCCTGGAATTAGCTCAGATTCTCGGCGTAAAAATCGTCCGGGGATTTTGCTTCTGGCGGCATGAAGACGCACCGCTGACGGAAGCGGCATTATGCGAAGCCTATGCGCCGGTTCTTCCGTTGCTGGCGGACAGCGGCGTTGTGATGGGTCTGGAGGCTGACCCGTCAGTCAACGGACATACCTCGGCCATCCTGGCCGGGTACATCCGGGCCATCGGCTCTCCGTCCGTCCGCGCGGTCTGGGACGGCGGCAATTTGCTTTTCGCGCCGGACGGCGAAGTGCCTGTGGACGGATATGCCCTTTTGAAAGACCTGATTTGCCATGTTCATATCAAAGATGCTATGAAAACCGCGGACGGAGAGCAGGCTGTGCGCGTGGGGACAGGTGAAGCCAACATTGCGGGCCAGCTGCGCCTGCTGGTTCGCGACGGCTATCAAGGGTATCTGTCGCTGGAAACCCATTATCGGCTGACAAGCGAAATCAACGAAGAAACCCTGCGCTTGCCCGGCGGTTTTTCTTTCTCCGACGGTGCAGCCGCGGCCAGCGCCGAATCTATGGTTTCCCTGCGGCAACTGATGCGGGAAGCAGGAATTGCTGGCTATTAACCGGCAATTGAGTTGTCAATCAAACCGGCATATGAGGTTCAATCTCAATATTTGAAAGTGAGGAATGACTATGTATCGGATCGGCATTATCGGGAGCGAAAACTCGCATGCTCTGGCATTCACACGCATCTTCAACCTTTCCGGCCAATATGAGGATATGCGGGTCGTCGGCATCGCCGGCGAAGTCCGCGCATCCAGCGAGAAAGTATTTCAGGAAGGCCAATTGGAATTTATCGCCGACAAGCCGCAGGATTTCCTCGGGCGCGTCGACGCGATGATGATCACCTCCCGCCACGGCGGCCTGCACGCAGGCTACGCCCGGCCGTTTATCGAAGCCGGTATGCCGGTTTTTGTTGATAAGCCGATTACTGACCGGGCCGAATCGACACGGACGCTGCTGCAGCTGGCCACCGAGCATCATGCCCCGGTCATGGGCGGTTCCTCGACGCGGCTGGTCCCGGACACGCTGTCCCTGAGGGATTTTGCGCAGACCGCCCAGGCAGCCGGCACACTGGCGGGCGGGCATGTCTGGGCGCCGGTCAGCATGACCAACGAGTATGGCGGCTTCTGTTTTTATTCGCCGCATCTGGTTGAAATTGCATTAACGGTCTTTGGCTACAATCCGCTGGCGGTCCGCGCTTTCCAAAACAGCGCCGGCGTTACCGCTTTGCTGGAATATGACTGTTTTACCGTCCATCTCAGCTTCACCGAGAAAGCCTATCAGTATGGCGGGACCGTCTTGACGAATGAGAAGGCCGAAACCCATGCCATCGATGTGGCGAAGGGATACGAAATCGAGACGGCGCATTTCGCGGCAATGGTCCGCACCGGCCATATGCCGAACCCGACCGAAGAAATGCTGCTCTCGGTCATCGTCATGAACGCGGTCGAAGCGGCCTTCACCAGCGGGCAGCGGGTGATGATCGAAATAATTTAAACTTGGCCGGTATTCATTTTCTCTTCATGCTTTTAAGGTATAATTTGAAGGTATAATTTATTGGACGACAGTTTTAACATAGTTTTTAAGCTACTTGTGACTTAAGGTTTTTCCAAATAATTTAGGGCGAAGATGAGCAGCAGCTGCCGGAATTGTATAACGGCATTCTGCTGCTTTTTCAATTTCAATCTCCTGCCGTTACAGCAGTACATATGATGACGATCTTGATGTGATTTTATTATTAGAAAATAACACGAAAATTATTAATCAGTCAAATTAAACGTATGATGTATATAATTTATATTTATGCAAAACTAAGGCTAAATATGTGTGATATGTGCATAATGGCCGCAAAATCTCTTGCATAGTTGACATGTTTAATAAAGGATATTGAAAATTGTTCAAATAGGTATTGACAAACATCATATCATTGCGTATTGTGTAATTGTAAGCGTTCAGGATTATCAGCAAGCAAAAACATCTCAGTGAAGTCAAGAAGGTGCAGCTCCAAAGAAGGAGAGCAGGAATGGCTGGAAAATCTACACAAGACAATCTCTTGTCCGTGACGATCACCAAGAAAATCAATGACATGATCATTCATGAGAACATGAAGCCTGGCACTAAGCTCCCCAACGAAAAGCAGCTGGCTGAGTTATATTCTGTCAGCCGCTCGACGATCCGCGAGGCCTTCAAAGCGCTGAAAGCCCAGAATATCGTCGTCATCCGCCAGGGCGACGGCACTTACGTCAGTGACAACACAGGCAGAGCCGAGGATCCTTTGGGTTTTCGCTATCTGAAAAAGGAAAAACTGATTGAAGACATTTTTGAAGCCCGGCTCCTGATTGAACCGCAAATTGCCATGCTGGCCGCCGAAAGGGCGACCCGGGATGAAATCCTGGAATTGAAACAGATTGCCGACAAAATGCAGAAAACCAGTTTTATGAGCGACGACCGCATGAACCTCGACATCCAGTTCCATACGCTGATCGCCGCCTGCTCGAGGAATGCCGTGTTCAATCAGCTGATCCCCGTAATCTACGAGACGATCGAAAAAGGCGTCGTGATTCTGCACGACCATGAGCGCAGCCACAAACGGGCCCAGCATGCCCATATGGACATTTATCTGGCGATTGCCAACCGGGAGCCATGGAAAGTCAAGAACGCGGTATCTTCACATATATATAATTCGCTTGAAGATATCAAGCTGCTGGATAAGGGAGATGGGTTAGGATGAAGCTCAAGAAAATCAGCTGGATTTACCCATACCTTCTGATCAGTCCCGCGGTACTGATTATCCTGCTGGTTGTATTTATTCCTATTGTCCGGGCGCTGATCAACAGCTTTATGTTTTATGATCTGCGCTATCCGAGCAAGACTGCTTTTATCGGATTGAAGAATTACCTGGATATTTTTGGCAAGGATCCCCAATTCTGGCCTTCATTGGTCAGAACCGTCCTCTGGGTCATTTTCGGCGTCGGCTTCCAGTTCCTGTTCGGCTTCCTCATGGCCCTGCTCCTGAACCGCAAATTCAGAGGCCGCGGCGTCGTACGCTCGGTATCCATGCTGCCCTGGGTTATGTCGGGCGTCGTGATCGGCCTGGTCTGGCGCTGGCTCTACGATGGCGACTATGGCGTCATCAACGACCTTCTGCTCAAGCTGCGCCTGATCGGGGACGGAATACCGTTTCTGTCCCGCATCGCAACGGCTTTGCCCGCCGCCATCTTCACGGTCATCTGGCAGGGGATACCCTTCTTTGCCCTGATGATTCTGGCCGCTTTACAAGGGGTATCGCACGACATGTATGAGGCGGCGGATATCGACGGCGCCCACAGCTGGCAAAAATTAGTCCACATCACTCTGCCATCGATCAAGAATACGGTCTTCGTCACGCTGATGCTGCGGGTGATCTGGGTCACCAACTCGGTCGACATCATTCAGAACATGACGGCCGGCGGCCCGGCTTACGCGACTCAGACCATAGGCGTCTATGTTTACCAGAAAGCCCAGGTCCTCAATCTGGGATATGCTTCGGCGATGGCGGTCATCATGTGCGTGCTGCTGCTGTTTGTTGTCATACCCTATTTGAGGTCATCCTTACGGAACAAATAGGGGCAATAACAGAAGGTAATGTTATGAAAATGCAAATGCACAATAAAATAACCAGGGGCATAAAATCGCTGTTTTCACTAACCTTGCCGATGGCGCTGTTTCTGGTGTTTTTGCTCTTCCCGTTTTACTGGATGTTTATCACATCGGTGAAAACCAGCGCCGAAATCTATGCGACGCCACTGGTTTACTGGCCGAAAGAATTAACCTGGGCAACCTATGAGAAACTGTTCGGCTATTTTGATTTTTTGAAGTATATGAAGAACAGTCTGATCGTAGCCGTCTGCACGACTGTTCTGTCTATATTGGTTTCAACGCTCGCTGCTTACGCTTTCTCGCGCTATGATTTTAAAGGGCGTAAAGCACTGATGGCGGTTTTCCTGTCCAATAACATGTTTCCCACCGTGCTTCTGATGATCCCGCTCTATTCGATCATGCGGTCGATCGGACTGCTTTATACGCCCTGGGGACTGGTTGTCGCTTATGCGACATTCACCATACCTTTCTCGGTCTGGCTGATCCAGGGCTTTATCCGTGATGTTCCCTTCTCGCTGGAAGAAGCGGCTCTGGTGGACGGCTGCAACCGGTTCAGCGCCTTTATCCGGATTTTTCTGCCCATACTGACCCCGGGCTTGATGGCAGCGGCTGTTTATATGTTTATGCAAGCCTGGAACGAGTATACCATGTCATCCATTTTTACCAATCCGGCGACCCGGACCATTCCGGTCGCCTTGAACAGCCTGATCGGCCAGTTGGGGGTTGAGTGGGATATGTTGTGCGCCGGCGGATCGATTGCGATCGTTCCGGTTTGCATCATGTTCTTCCTGGCCCAGAAAAAGCTGGTCGCCGGGTTGACTGCCGGAGGAGTCAAAGGCTGAAAGGCTTGACGCAAGCGATATAAACACGAACAAGAGGGAGGAATCAGCACAAGAGGCAAAAAGCATTCTCTGCCGGCCGGGGAATCGGCTAAGGATCCAGTTGAATCATCGGCAAGAGCGGAGAAACGAGAGATTTCGGAAAGACTTTTCTTGAGCCGGGGCAATGCGGCAGCTCAAGAACAATTCATCCAAAAGATGTAGCCAAATAATCAAGTAGCGACGTAAATTGTATACAAAATATGACTTGAAGTGTTTTGGATACAGGCATTGTTCAGGTTTCCTTAAAGGAGGAAAAATCATGAAAAAATTATGGATCATTTTATTAGCTGTAGCCATGGTTCTGTCCATCGCCGCCTGCGGCACGACCGAAAACACCACTGCTGCACCGAAGCCGGCATCCTTGACCTATTGGTACTGGGCGGACAATACAGAGCAGTCTGACCTGATGCAGAACATTGTTAAGAGTTTTAATGAAACCAATACGATGAAAATCACGGTGACTGCCGAAGAGTACCCCTGGAACAGCGGCGGATTCACCGACACGATCTTCACGGCTATCATGGGTGGCGGCGGACCAGACATGTCGACCTTCAAGCTGCAAGCCGGCAAAATGTTTGCCGCCAACAAGCTTTTAGCCGACATGACCACGCATGTTGACGCCTGGGGAGACAAAGCCCAGCTGAACGACGGCATCTGGACGATCATGAAGAACGCCACCGGGGACAATACACTGTCTATACTGCCCTGGACGCTGGAAGCGCTTTATGTCTACTATCGGCCCTCTTACTTCGAGCAGGCCGGCATCACCAAAACACCGGCCACGTTTACGGAATTCCTGGAAGCGATTGAAAAATGCACCATGGATACCAATAATGACGGCAAGACGGATATCTATGGCTTCGGCATGCGCGGCGCCGGCGGCGGCCAGGAGCATCTGGGCGCCTTCCTGTACGCTTACGGTGCAACCTGGGACGACCTGACCACCCCGCAAGCGGTTGAAGGGTATAAAGCTTATCTGAACCTCTTTGAGGAAGGATTTGTACCCGAGTCCTCACCTAACGCAGCATTCGCCGAAATAGTCGACGGTTTCAAGACCGGACTGACGGCGATGGTCATTCACCATATCGGTTCCAGTAAAACCTGGATCGACACTTTTGGCGAGGATGTCGACGCCTTCGTCGTTCCCGGCAGCGATAAAGGCCAATGGACCGCGGCTGGCGATACCGAACTGGTTGTTTATGAACAGAGTGAAAACAAGGCTGCCGCATTCGAATTCTACAAATATATGACAACTGGCGAGGGCGGCACAACCTGGTTTAAAACTACTGGTAAGGGCCTTGGCACCAATAATGTCAAAGCGACGCCCGAATTCACGTCCAACCGGTTCCAGGCTGTCGCGGCTGCCAGTCTGCAGATCGCCGGCGTTCTGCCGCCTACGGACACAATTGCCGAATTTTCAAACAGTGTCTGGGCCGGCACGAACCAGCAAGCCCTGCTCGGCCAGATTACTGCTGAAAAAGCTTTGGAAATCATGAACAAGGCCATCCACGGCGACTAATAACAGCGCCATGTGACGCTGCTTGAACCCATCAACCGGTTTCTCCGGGGGAATGCCCACAGTGGAATTCCCCCGGAGATCCAACAAGATCAATCCAAAATCCACACCAAACCAGTGGATCTGTCCCGGATCCCGGGAAAATAACGGAAAGAAGCATATATATGGAAATCTCAGCATTTGAATTTAGCG
This sequence comes from Clostridiales bacterium, assembly GCA_003532195.1. GTDB lineage: Bacteria > Bacillota > Clostridia > Saccharofermentanales > UBA5734 > UBA8949. Next base: position 591 of record DOFA01000255.1, on the reverse strand, counting down.
GTGAAGGTATGCACCGCGTTTATGAAAACGAAAAGTGGACGGTTGGCATCAAAAACTGGAAACCGGCCAATGATATCACAGGAATTGACATGCTGGAACGCCACAACCAGACGGACGAGCTGTTTGTCCTGACAGACGGTTCCTGCACCCTGGTTTCGGCGGAAGAGACACCCGGCGGCCTGGTTTTTGCCAAAACGGAAATGGAGCCCAACCAGGTTTATAGCATTCCCAGGTCCATGTGGCATAATACGATTACGAAAAAAGACACCAAGATGATCCTGATCGAGGATTCAAACACCGGTGCGGCCAATAGTGATTTTTACAAGTTAAATGAGCAGGAGATCGCAGCGATCCAAAAGATCGCCGGATAACAGGTATTGATTATGAAATATGGTGTACATCGGCTGACCTGGGGCAATCTTTTTGACCCCGACAATCTTGGGCTGTTTTTCCAACAGGCTAAAGCGACCGGCGCCAGCACAGTTGAGTTCAGACCGCCTGACCCGGCCTTGAACGGCGATGACCGCAAAACCGCGGAAATCAGGAAGATGGCGGAAGACGCCGGCATCGAGATGCTGTTCTGTTATGGCT
>DOFA01000035.1 GCA_003532195.1 Clostridiales bacterium | reverse complement strand
GAGAACCTGAAGCTGCTTTGGCAGCTCTATCAGAAGCGTGACCTGGTCAATCCGGTCTGCATTGTCGACACCAACCACGCCAATTCCGACAAACAATATCAGGAGCAGCCCCGGATTGTTCAGGAAGTCCTGCACAGCCGGCGCCTATCGCCGGAAATCCGTCAGCTGGTCAAGGGGTTCATGATTGAAAGCTATCTCGTGGAAGGATGCCAGGATGTCGGCGACCACGTTTATGGCCGCTCGATCACCGACGCCTGCCTGGGCTGGCAGGAATCGCGGGAACTGGTTCTCAGCATCGCCAACCAGGTCTGATACCGCCAGGAAGAGGCACAGGATGGAAATAGCGTCAGCGCAGCAACTGATCCAAAGAATTCGCGACAACATTGCCCAGGTCATGATCGGCAAACAGGACACCCTGGAGCTGCTCTTGATCGCGTTGATCAGCCGCGGCCATGTCTTGCTGGAAGACATACCGGGCATCGGCAAAACCACACTGGTTTCTTCGCTGGCCAAATCATTGGGACTCTCTTTCCGGCGCATTCAATTCACTCCCGATGTCATGCCTTCGGACATCACGGGTTTCAATCTTTACAATCAGAAATCAGGCCAGTTCGAATTTCACCAGGGCGCCATCATGAGCCAGCTGATCCTGGCCGATGAAATCAACCGCACATCACCCAAAACCCAATCCAGCCTTCTTGAAGCGATGCAGGAAAACCAGGTCACCGTCGATGGGACCACTTACGCCGTCCCGCAGCCTTTCATGGTGCTGGCGACCCAGAATCCAATCGAGCAGGTGGGCACTTATCCTTTGCCGGAAGCCCAGCTGGACCGGTTTATGCTCCGCGTGTCGCTCGGATATCCGACCCTGCAGGAAGAAATGCAGATTTACGCCCGCTTTTCCGGGCACTCGCCGCTGCATCTGATGAAAGCGGTCGTCAGTTCGGCCGAACTTGTTGATCTGCAGGAAACCGTGATGACCCTTTTTTGCGCAGAATCGATTCGCCGCTACATCGCCTTGCTGGCCCAGGCGACCCGCCGTCACCCGGACTTGATCCTGGGGGTCAGCCCGCGCGGCGCCTTGATGCTGCTGCTGGCCGCGCGTGGAAGAGCCCTGCTGCAGGGCAGGGATTTTATCCTGCCGGACGATGTCCTGGCTATGGTTAATTCAGTGATGAGCCATCGTTTGCTTTTGAAACCGGAAACCCGGCTGCGCAAGATCACGATCACGGAAATATTAGCGGAAATCACCCAGTCGGTGCCGGTACCGCAGGCATGATCACCGGGCGCGGCATCGGCTATCTGCTGGCAACCGCCCTGGTGTATCTGATCCTGGCCCTGAGCGGTTTCGACCTTCTGGTCCTGTTGTTATTAACCTTGGTAATTTTGCCGGTTATTACGGCTTTACAGCAGCTTCTGGCCGGACGGCGCCTGCGCGCCGGGCAAGAGCTGGCCGAACCGGTCGTCGAGCGCGGCCAGCCGACCGGACTGGGCGTCCATCTGACCCAGGACGGCTGGATTTCTTTTTCGGAACTGAAAGTGACAGTCAGCCGGCCGGGCGAATCCGGACAACCGGTTTTCCAACGTCATAGGCTGCCGCTTCTGGCCGGCCGGACGGCGAACCTGACCTGTGCGATCCGCTGCCAGCACCGGGGCCGCTACTTGGCCGGCATACGGAGCATACGGTCGCGCGACTTGCTCGGTCTTTTCTATATACCTCTGTTTAACCGGCAAAAACGCCGGCAGTCTGACCGGGAGCTGATTGTCCTGCCCCGGCCTGCGCCTTTGCCGGATATCGAGAAGCTAGCCAGCAAGCTGGCGGACTGGCAGCACCAGCAGACTTTACAGACCGGCGAAGATATCGACGCCGTGGCCAGCCTGCGCAGCCACCGCCCGGGTGATTCCCTGAAACGGACGCATTGGAAAGTCAGCGCCCGCCTAAATCAAATCATGATCAAGGAGTTTGATAATCCGATCCAGCGGGAAGGGCTGCTGATACTGGACCTGTTTTGGTCCGGCGGCGCCTGTCCGGAGCCGTTCAACCCGGACTGGCTGGATTTGGGTGATTATTTCACCGACCGGGCGGCTTATTTGATCGATACGGTACTTGAGTCCGGCAACCAGCTGCGCGCCGTTGCCTATCATTCCGATGGCCGGCTGGAGCAGCGCGCCTCGACACCGGCGGACCAAAGGCAAATGCGGATCATGTTGGCCGGTTTGCAGATGACCAACGGCTGGCCGGCCGATCAGGTGCTGGAGATGGAAGCCGGGCAGGGGAAACCGGTCTGGTTTGTTCTGATGCTGACGACCCGGCTCAGCCTGGCGACGGCCGAACGTTTGTTCCAACTGCAGAATCATGGCCTGCTGGTCTGGCTGTTCCTGATCGACGAACAGCCGGACAGCGCCGAACAGAGCGACGCCCTGCAGCTGCTCGCCAGCCGCCAGGTGCCGCGGATTGTCATTCGGCGCCGGGAGTCGCGGGCTAATCGGGAGCAGGAACATGCCCCGGCCTGAATCGCTGCTGCAGCCGGCACGGATCGGCGCAGCTCTGGTAAAGGTTTTTCTGGCCTGGTTATATACGCTGGCTTTATGCAAGATGGTTCTGACTCTGAATGGCCTGCCGATTAACCTGGCAAGCCAGGGCCTGATCGTTCTGCTTTTCCTGTTGCTGCTCGCCCTGCTGACCTGGCAGCGTTATAACCTGCTGGTTTTTTCCTGCCTGCTGCTGGCCGGCACAGGAATCGCCTGGCTTACCCGGGAAAGCTGGCTCGATGCCTCGGTCAGCCTGTCCGTGCGGCTGCACTCCTGGTTCATCTGGTCTGCGGACTGGATTGGCGGTTCTCGCGGCGGATCTGATGCTGAACAGGAATTGCTGGCCATTGCGCTCTGTCTGCTGATCGCTTTAGGCAGTTATGTTTTCCTGGCTCGCTTTAATTCGCCGCTGCTGGCTCTGACCGCTTTACTGGCAGCGTCAGGGCTGAATTACGCGCTGGCGCGCCGCGAGCTTTACCCTTGGATTTTCCTTGGCGGCTTGTCTGTGATTGCCGCCGGTGCCCGCAGCCAAAAACGGACCTATCAAACGCTTGACTGGCAGCGCTATCCCTCCCAGGCGCGTTTCCAGCTGCAGGCCCTGCCGGTGGCCGCGCTGAGCCTGGTCCTGGCCATTGCCTTGAGTTCGGCAATGCCAGCCTCATCTTTTTACAATGCCCGGCTGCTCAACCTGGTCGGCAGAATTCGGCTGCAAATCAGAATTCCTGCCCGGGTCCAGCAAACCTTTGCCGATTTCTCCTTATCCACAGTCGGTTTTTATCCGCTCTCGGAACGGCTGGGCGGGCCGGTACAGCTCTCGGACCAGCCGGCTCTGGAAATTGACGGCTATCCGCAGGCTATGCTGCTGCGTGGTGCGATCAGCCGCGTCTATGACGGCCAGTCCTGGTCGCGCGACAATAGCCGGCAGGTTTTACGTTTTGACAATCCGCTTTGGGAACTGGAACAAAATCAGGTCTTCGATTTGTTATTGCCCGATCCGGAACGATATGCCGATCTTCTCGATTTGATTGTCCGGGATATTGAATATCGGGTCTCGCCGGTCAGCCAGCCCTTTCAGACTGTTTTTCTGGCCGGCCGGCCCCTGGCTGTCGCTTCTGATACGGCCGGCCGGGCTTTTTATTTCGACGAGGACGGCCAGATGTTCAGCAACGACTGGCAAATGCCCCGGCAGCGGCTGACTGTCGATGCCCGGATCTTGCTCGCTGACGACTCGGCTTTTGGCGAAGCGGCGGATCGCATCAGCCAGAATCTGACTGAAGCGGAAATAGACCGGTATGAATGGATGCGCTCGCGCTATCTGCAAAAACCGGATTCTCTTGAATATACGCCCAAAGGGGAGCTGACGCTCCTGGCCAGGTCGATTGTCGGCGCGGAAGAACGGCCCTGGCAGAAAGCCCTGATGATCCGGGATTTCTTGCGTGAATATTGTCAGTATAATTTGACTGTCTCTGTTCCTCCGGCGGATGTTGATTTTGTCAGCTGGTTCCTCCAGACCCGTGAAGGTTATTGTGTTTACTTCGCCACCGCGTTGACCATGCTTTGTCGGCTGGAAGGCATACCTGCCCGCTATGTTGAAGGTTATTATGTTCCCGCAGCCGGTAGTGAAGATGGCTTCCGGACTGTCACCGGCAAGCAGGCCCACGCCTGGTGCGAAATCTGCCTGGCCGGTGTCGGCTGGATGCCGATCGACGCCACGCCGGCCGGCTCGGGTGTCTATGAGAACATCACGCCGACTCCCGCGCTGACACTCACACCTCTCCCGTCTTTGTCGCCGAGTCCGACGATCCCGACCGATTCGGTAAAACCGACGCCGCTGCCAACCGGCCATCCGAATCAGCCGCCGGACGAGCGCCAGCCGTTTCTGACCGCCGGGTGGCTGCTGCTGTTGCTGCTCCTGCCGCTGGCCTATGCCGGTTTGTCCGTTTGGTGGTTCCGCCGGCGGCATAACCGGGTCTGGCTGCGGCGCCATTTTTCTGACGACCGGAAATTGGCGGTTTATTACTGGCATGATATTCTCGATTTGCTGGATAGCCTGAAATTCCACTCCCAGAGCTGGGAAACGCCGCGCCAGATCATCGAACGGGCGGCTGGTGAAAACAGCTGGCCCGGCGGATCAGGCAGCGGTTCGGGCGCCGTTTCGGGCGTCATATCAGGTGAAGGAACAGCCGCCGGTCTGGACAGCGTGGAGAGAGTCTTGTACAGTTCACATCCGCCGTCAGACGATGACCTGGATCTGCTGGCGGATCTGTCGGACAGGCTGGAAAGCCGCCTGCTGCAAAGCCGAAAATGGCTCCTTTTCGTTCGGAAGCGAATCTGTTATCATAAACAAAAAAAGAGGTGCGAGGCTTGACAATACCGATCATCGATGCCTGCGAAATAGCCCGGCAAAAAGAATTTATTGCTTTAATCGCCCGTTTACTGGCCGAATCAAGTGAATGCAGCGGCCAGAAATGGCATTATTATATCCACACTTTCGGCTGCCAGCTAAATGAAAATGACGGTGAAAAACTGGCCGGGCAGCTGGATCAGATGGGTTACGCCGAGACAGACTCACCCGAGGAAGCAGACCTGATCCTTCTCAACACCTGCACAATCCGGGAAAACGCGGAAGACCGCCTGTTTGGCAATCTCGGCCGGATCAAGAACCTTCGCCGGGACAAGCCGGGTCTGGTCGTCATACTCTGCGGCTGCATGATGAAACAACCCGAGCATATCGAGCGGATTAGCCGCAGCTTCAAATTTGTCGATATTGTCTTCGGGCCGCAGGATATCCATCGTCTGCCTGAATTACTCTATCAGCGTCTAAACGGCCAAAAACGGATTTATGAGGTTGGCCAGGAAGACCCGATCGCCGAAGGTCTGCCTGTTCACAGGGCCCGGAAGTTCCGCGCCTTGTGCTCCATTATGTTTGGCTGCAACAATTTCTGCACGTATTGCATCGTTCCCTATACCCGGGGGCGCGAAAGGAGCCGTCAGCCGTCCGATATCCTGATCGAGCTGCGGCAGGCAGCGGCAGCTGGTTACCCAGAAGTCTTGCTGTTGGGGCAAAATGTCAATTCTTATGGCAATGATTTGAGGCAATCGGACGGACAATCGTTGAATTTTGCCGGATTGCTGACGGAAGCTGCCAAGATCCCCGGCCTGCGCCGAATCCGTTTCATGACTTCCCACCCCAAGGACATATCGGAGGAACTGCTGCAGATCATGGGTTCCCGGCCTGCAATCGCCCCGCATCTGCATCTGCCGCTGCAATCGGGCAGCAATCGGGTTTTACAGCGGATGAACCGGCAATACACCCGCGAACGTTATCTGGAGATCATCCGGCAGGCGAGGCGCCTGATTCCGGGGTTGTCTATCAGCACCGACCTGATTGTCGGATTCCCTGGTGAAACCGAAGCCGATTTTGCCGATACCCTGGCTTTGATGGATGAGGTTCACTTTGACAGTGCGTTTACCTTCCAGTATTCCAAACGCGGCGGCACGCCGGCGGCAGCCATGCCGGACCAGGTTTCGCCAGAAGCGGTCCGGGAACGCTTTGGCCGGCTGGTCGAACTCCAGGATTGCCACAGTCTGGAATCCAATCAGAAAGTCATCGGGAGTACGGAAGAGATCCTGATCGAGGGGACCAGCGCCACCGCGGCTGATATATTCAGCGGCCGGACAGGCAGCAATCGTCTGGTCAATTTCACTATTCCTGCCCGGCTTGATATGCCGGCAGAATATCGCCTGCCTGACGGCACGATATCCGGCGCCAGCCTGGAAGGACGACTGGCGGCAGTTCGTTTGATCCGGGCTAAAACCTTCTCGCTGGAAGGGGAGATGGAGACTCTGCTGCTATGAGCCTGACGAGCCAAACCCTTGATCTTGATAAAATAACACCGATGATGCAACAGTATCTGGAGCAGAAAAAGCTCTGGCCCGACTGCATCCTGATGTTTCGCCTCGGCGATTTTTATGAAATGTTTTTTGAAGATGCCGTCACAGCCGCCCGGGAGCTGGAATTGGTGCTGACCGGCCGCGACTGCGGCCAGGAGGAGCGGGCGCCGATGTGCGGGGTGCCTTACCATGCCGTCGACTCCTATGTCAACCGCCTGATCGGCCGCGGCTTCAAGGTCGCTATTTGCGACTAGGTCGAAGATCCGGCCCTGGCCAAGGGGATTGTCCGGCGCGAAGTTGTCCGGGTGATCACACCGGGGACGATAACCGATCCGGTGATGCTCGATGAGCGCCGCAACAACTACATCCTGTCCATTTATAGCCTGAACGGTTATTATGGCCTGGCCGCCTGTGATCTGACGACCGGCGCATTTGAAGCGACAGCCCTGATCGTCGGTTCAACGGCGGCTAAACTGACTGACGAAATCGCCCGTTATGCGCCGGCGGAAATTCTGATCAATTCAACCTTTCACCAAGAACCGCTGGCCGCGCTTATTCATGATCGATATAACATCGTTTTGACCTTACGTCCTGATCAGGATTTTTCTCTCGATGCGGTTAACCGATTGCTGCCCGAAGCCGCAGAACCGGACGAACAGCAGCCGCTCTGGGCGCAGGCAGCGGCCGCCCTGCTGATTTACCTTACGGAAACCCAGCGCTTTCAACCCGGGCACATTCAACCGGTAAAACCCTATCAGCTCAGCGAATTCATGAATCTGGACCCGATCGCCCGACGCAATCTGGAAATCACCGAAACCTTGCGCGACAAAAACCGCCAGGGCAGCCTGCTCTGGGCTGTTGACCGAACCATGACCCCGATGGGAAGCCGATTGCTGCGGCGCTGGCTGGAGCAGCCGCTGCTGAATATTCACGATATCCTTCAGCGCCAGAACGCGATCCAGAACCTGAAAGATAAATTCATGCTGCGCCAGGAACTGCGGGAATCCTTGCAAGGGTTGCATGATCTTGAACGCCTATCCAGCAAGATCGCCCTGGCGGCGGTTAACGCCAGGGATCTGCTGGCCCTGAAAGCCTCGCTGGCCAAGCTGCCTGCCATCCGGGGTATTTTGCAGCCCTCCGGTGATCCCTGGCTGCAGGACCTGGCCCGCCGGATCGACCCGCTCCCGGAACTGGCCGGCATTCTTGAAGCTGCCATCGCCGAAGATCCGCCGCCGGGGATTAAAGAAGGCAACCTGATCAAGAACGGCTATGATGAACAGGTCGATAAACTGCGCCTGGCTTCAACCGAAGGCAAAACCTGGATTCTCGCCTTGGAAGCCGCTGAACGCGAGCGCACCGGCATCCGCAGCCTGAAGGTCGGATTCAACCATGTATTTGGCTATTATATCGAGGTGACCCGCGCCAATCTGGCACAGGTACCGGAAAATTACATCCGCAAGCAGACGCTGGCCAATGGGGAACGCTATGTGACTCCCGAACTCAAGGAAATGGAGGATACCATCCTGGGGGCTGAACAGAAAGTGATTGCCCTCGAATATGAGCTCTTTTCCTCGATCCGCGAACAAGCCGCCGCCAGGATTCGCAGCCTGCAGCAAACCGCCCAGTGCCTTTCGGCTCTGGATGTCCTGGGCGGGCTGGCGGAACTGGCCGAACGGGAAAACTACTGCCGTCCGGCCATGGATTTGTCGGATCAGCTGCAGATTATGCTGGGCCGCCATCCGGTTGTAGAAAAAGTACTCGGTCCCGGCCGGTTTGTGCCTAATGATCTGGATATGGATTTGTCTGCCCGGCGGGTCATGATTCTGACCGGCCCGAACATGGCCGGCAAATCGACTTATATGCGCCAGGTCGCCCTGATCGTCCTTTTAGCGCAAACTGGCAGTTTCGTGCCGGCCCAATCGGCCCGCATCGGCCTGGTTGACCGTATTTTTACCCGGGTCGGCGCGAGCGATGATCTGGCGGCGGGGCAGTCGACATTCCTGGTCGAGATGAATGAAGTTGCCCAGATCCTGCAGCACGCCACGCCGCGTAGCCTGCTGATCCTTGACGAAATCGGCCGGGGAACGAGCACTTACGACGGCCTGTCGATTGCCTGGTCGGTAATCGAGTATATCGACGACCGCCAGAACCTGGGTTGCCGGACCCTGTTTGCCACCCATTACCATGAATTGACCGATCTTGAGCCGGCATTGCCCGGTGTGTTCAACTGCCATGTCGAAGTCAGCGAGGAAAACGGCGAGGTTGTTTTTTTGCACCGGATCATGCCTGGCGGCTGCGATGAAAGCTATGGCATCGAAGTCGCGCGTTTAGCCGGCGTTCCGGACGCAGTGGTTCACCGTGCCCGCGAATTCCTCATCCAGCTGGAGCAGGAGAATATCGGCCGCGATAAACTGAAAATCCGCCGCAATGCCCGCCCGATGGACGGTCAGCTGGACCTGTTTGCCTCCAGCATGGCCCTGAAGAATACCGATGGCATTCTGGAACGCCTCCGCGGTCTGGACATACAAGTTTTGACGCCTTTGGATGCCTTGAATATCCTTCATGACCTGCACCAGAAAGCCAAAAAGACAGGGGGGATCTCCGGATGAACCGGATTCATGTGCTGGATCAGCTGACAGCCAACAGCATTGCTGCCGGTGAAGTGATTGAACGGCCAGCTTCCGTAGTCAAGGAGCTGGTTGAAAACGCCCTTGACGCCGCCGCCTCGGTTATCAACATTGAAATACGCCAGGGCGGCATCGGTTTGATCCGAGTTACGGACAATGGCAGCGGTATGAACAAAGACGACGCCTGCCTGGCTTTCGGCCGCCATGCGACCAGCAAACTCAGGCAGATCGAAGATTTGGACAGCCTGACCTCGATGGGATTCCGTGGCGAAGCTTTGGCCAGCATAGCCGCGGTTGCCAGGGTCCGGCTGGAGACCCGCGAGCCGGATGCTCCCGAGGGCGCCTGGCTTATGATCGAAGGCGGCGAACTGCTGGACAGCGGCAAGTTCGGCGGTCCGGCCGGCACCAGCATCAGTGTGGAAAATCTGTTTTTCAATGTCCCGGCCCGGTACAAATTCCTGCGCAAAGACGCGACCGAAGCCGGCGCCGTCACTGATGTCCTGGAGCGTCTGGCCCTGGCCCGGCCGGATGTATCTTTCCGATTAGTCAGCAATCAGCAGGAAGTCCTCCATACACCTGGCAATAACGACTTGATGAGCACCGTCTATGCCATATACGGCAAACAGACCGCTTTGGCCTGCCTGCCGGTCGAAGGCCAGATCCCGCCCTTGAAAATCAGTGGCCTGGTCGGCCGGCCCGACGCCGCCCGCAGCAGCCGCAGCCAACAGAATTTTTTTGTCAACGGCCGCCTGGTGCGCGCCCGGCAAATGACCGCGGCTTTGGATGAAGCTTATCAGACGATGCTGATGAAAGGCCAGTATGCCTTCGCGCTGCTGTTCCTGGAAATTCCGCCGCAACTCGTGGATGTCAATGTGCACCCGCAAAAGATGGAAGTCAGATTCTGGAACGACAGCGAGGTTTTCCGCGCAGTCTATCATGCGGTTCAGAACGCCTTGCAGAGCGGTTCCGGGATTCCCGGCGCACCGACGGACGACGAAAGCCAAAAGCCGGTTGAAACAGCAGGGGAGCCGGCGCCGAACCAGCAACTCCCGGTTCTCGATCCGCAATCCCCAATCCCAGAGGAGCCTGTCGTCCTGGAAACATATCCTCTGCCGGAAAAACAGCCGCTGCACCTGGCCGAGCCGGTCGGGCAGGAGGTGAGGGAAGAACCGCCTTTGCTCCTGAAAATAAACGACCTCCAACGCGGCCGCCTGATCGGCCAGCTGTTCCTGACTTATTTGCTGGTCGAGCTGGACCAGGAACTTCTTTTGATCGACCAGCATGCCGCCCACGAGAAAATCATTTTTGAAGGCCTGCTGCGGCGCCGGAAGCTGGCCAAACAGCAAAACCAGCCGGAAAACTTCAGCCAGTCTTTACTGGTGCCGCAGATTCTGGAAATCAGCCGCAGTGAAATCCAGTTTCTCAAACAGAAAACCGAAACTTTCCGCGACCTGGGATTTGAATTTGACTTTTTCGGCGATTCTTCAATTGCCCTGCGCTCGGTTCCGGCCGCCGGAAAACGAAGCCTTTTGCCTGGACCGGCCTTCCGCCTGGCCTTGGATACCCTGATGGCCGAACCGCTGAATAATGAGGGCAGTATAGAGGATTTCTACTATACAATGGCTTGCAAGGCCGCTGTTAAAGCCCACGACCGCCTGGATGCCGGTGAGATTGATCAGTTGCTGCAGGATCTGTCGGCGCTGGAAAATCCCTACCAGTGCCCGCACGGCCGGCCGGTCATTATTCGATTGTCCCGCCGGGAGCTGGAAAAACGCTTTCGGCGCATCGTCTGAGTGCCGCCCATGGAACTTGGGATGGATCCGGCGCGTAACCCCGATATTCCGGTTCTGGTGATAACCGGGCCGACGGCCAGCGGGAAAACCGAAACCGCGCTGCGGCTGGCCGAACAGCTGGACGGTGAGATCGTNNTCTACCGCGGCATGGATATTGGCACCGCCAAAGCCACGGCGGCAGAACAGCGGCGCGTGCCGCACCACTTGCTGGACATCCGACGGCCGGGCGACCATTTCAGCGTGGCGGAATATAAAACCGCAGCCACGGCGGCAATCCGGGACATTATCGGCCGGCGCAAACAGCCTGTCGTCTGCGGCGGGACCGGTCAATACCTGAACGCGCTGATTGAAGGTCTGGTATTTCCAGAAATACCATCAGACCCGGAACTGCGGGCAGAATTAGAGGATCTGGCTCAGGAAGAGGGGCTGGTTAGTCTTTATCGCCAGCTGCAAAATAATGATCCGGAGACCGCGGCACGCCTGTCGCCCAATGACCGCAAACGTATTATCCGGGCACTGGAGCTCCGGCGGCAGACCGGATTGACAATGGGGGAGATCAACCGGCAATCCCGCCTGGCCGGACCGGATTTCCGGTTTCGCTGCTTTTGCCTCAGCCACGATCGGCCGGCGCTGTATGCGCGCATTGACCAACGCGTGCTGCAAATGATCGATGC